>JANYFU010000625.1 GCA_025359665.1 Caulobacteraceae bacterium | reverse complement strand
GCGCGCCCATGGGCGATCGGATCGTGCTGCTGACCACCCTGGTTCTCACCGTGGCGGTGGATCTGACCGTGGCCATCGGCGTGGGTGTGGTTTTGGCGGCGATTATGTTCATGCACGCCATGGCCGAGTCGGCCAGCCTGTCGGAAGGTTCGGTAGTCGATGAGGACGAAGACCCCGGGGCCTCGGAGCCGGCCGATCAGCGCGAGGGCCTGCCCCCTGGCGTGGTGGTGTTCCAGCTGCGCGGGCCGTTGTTCTTCGGGGCCGCGACACGGTTTACCGAACTGCTGCTGACCATCTCCAGCCCACCCCGGGCGATCATCCTGCGCATGAGCCGCACGGCTGTGGTCGACTCGACGGGAGTCGGAGTGCTGCGCGACTTCGCCCAGCGCTGTCGCCGCGATGGCGTGCGGGTTATTCTTTGTGGCGTACGCGAGCAGCCGCTGGAGGTGATGACCAGGATGGGTCTTGGCCCGGCCGGCGGCGAGGCCGAATACGCCGACACCTTCGCCGACGCGGTCGCCCTGGCGGCGGAACCTGAATGAGGTCAGCTGACCCCGGTCTCGATCGCCAGCCTGACCAGATCGGCGGTGCGCGAGACGCCCAGCTTGGATTTGATCTGGCTGCAGTTGTTGGCGACGGTCTTGTAGCCGACCCCCACGGCGTCCGCGATTTCGGCCAGGCTCGCGCCGGTGGCTAGCAGGCGCATGATCTCCAGTTCGCGCACGCTGAGATTGTCCAACTTCTGGCGGCTGCCTGAACCTGGGGCGGCGATGGACTGGGCCAGTTCGGCTTCGACATATCGGCCGCCGCCGGTAACCCGGCTGACGGCCAGAAGTAGTTCGTCGGGCGAGGCGTTCTTGGTCATGTAGCCGGCGGCGCCCGCGTCCAGCGCGCGTTTGGCGTACAGAGGCTCGGCGTGCATGGTCAACACCAGGATCGCGCCGGCCCCGGCCTGGATCAACCGCCGCAGAAGTTCGAGCCCGCCCAGCCCAGGCATATTGAGGTCGAGAATGACCAGTGCGGGTCTCTCGGACCGAAGCAGGATCAGGGCGTCCCGCCCGGTGGCCGCCTCGAGGATCTCGCCCTGATAGACGGTGGCGAGCAGCCGTTTCAGTCCCGCGCGGACCAGCGCGTGGTCGTCGACCAGCAGAATGGTCATGCCCGCGCCTCCAAGTCTTCGCCGAGCGGCAGGCTGGCCATCCGCGCCGTCACCGTCCAGGCGCCGCCATCCGGGCCACGATTGATCGTCAGGCTGCCGTTGGCCGCCGCGACACGCTCGCGCATGCCCCTCAGGCCATAGCCAAAGCCCTCGGGCTTGCCGCTCGCGGGGCCGTCGTCGGTGACCCTCGCCAGTATGTCGCCGCCGGCGCCGCCTGAGATCTCGATTTCAACCCGGGTGGGATGGCCATGCCGCACGGCGTTGTTCAGGCTCTCCTGGACCACCCGGTAGAGAGTCTCGCGGACATCGTCGTCGATGGTCAGGGTTTCGTCGTCCGGGATCCTCACCGAGAAGGCGATGCCGGGCTGGCGGGCGCTCCAGAAGGCCACCAGTTCATCGACGGCCGCCTTGAGGCCGAGTTCTATCAGTTCGGTCGGCCGAAGACGCCCGAGGATGTCGCGCACCAGCCGTTGCATGTGCCCGACGGCGTTCTGAATCGCGTCCACCTGCTTCAGCGCCTCGTCGGTGCGGCCTTCGTCGATCAGGCGCCGCGCCATCGCCGCATCGACATTCACCGCGAACAGGTGCGGCCCGATCTCGTCATGCAGGTCGCGCGCCAGGTCGGCCCGTTCCTCGTCCTGGAGCGTCCTCAGCTGGTCTTCGAGACGGTGGGTCCTGGCCTGCATGGCCGCCAGCCGCCCGGCCATTTCGTTGACCCCCCGGCCCAACCGGACCAGTTCCGACGGACCAGCTTCCCGCACTTCGGCGGAATAGTCGCCGGACCCGATGCGAACAAAGGCGCCCGAAAAGTCCGACAGCGGCCGCAGCGCCCCGCCCACCGTCAGCCACACCAGCACCGAGCCGATGACGAACGACAGCGACAGCACCGCGATCAGCGCGACGAACTCGGCCCAGATCGCCGCCACGTCATTGGCCGCGACCGGCGCCAATATGAACGCGCCGCCGGTCGGCGCCGGCACCGGCACCGCGATGCTGTTCAGGGCCGGCGGAAACAAAGCCGCGAACCAACCCGGCGACGGCCGCGAAGGCAGCGGTTGTGATTGCCTCAGGATTCGACCTCGACCGTCGACAAGGCTCGCCTTCAGATGTCGGTTGCCGTCAAAGGCCGTCACCAGGCGATCGACATCACGAGCGGGGTCGTCGGATCTGGCCAGCGAGTCGAAAGCACTCGCCACCGTGTTCCTCCCTCCGGCCAGGGCGGCGGTGAGTTCCTCGTGCAAAACCTGATTCGCCTGCCACCCGGCCAGAGCCGTTCCCACGATCGAACCGGTGAGCATCAGCACGGCGATGGCGACGACGACCCGCAGACGGAGCGACATGATGCGCCGTCTTAGTCCGCCGCGCGCCTGGCCGCCATAGCCGCCGCAAGATCGGGAAATTTTCCCGCAAACAACAGGAACCCGTGCCATGGGCCGTGCCGCACCGCACAACTATCAAGGCGCCTCGGGTCTGACTGTAATGGAGATCAAGTGTGCCGCGCCGCGCAAACGCTGGGGTTTCCTGCACTATCCTGGCGACACTGATCGGGTTCACGGGCGTATGCTTGGCGGCCGACCCGCCGGTCGACTCCTCCCCAAAAGTCGCTGAGATCGTGGTTACCGCTCAGCGCTTGAATGAAGCCCGCGCCTCGATCCAGCCCCAGCTTGGCGCATCGGTCTACACCATCGACGCCAAGGCCATGGAGGCCATGCCGGGCGGCGATAACGTGGCGCTCAATCAGGTGGTCCTGCAGTCGCCTGGTGTCGTCCAGGATTCCTTCGGCCAGCTGCATGTGCGCGGCGAGCATAACGGCCTGCAGTTCCGCCTCAATGGCGTCATTCTGCCCGAGGGCCTCAGCGTGTTCAGCCAGGCGCTCAGCCCCCGTCTGGCTGAACAGGTCGCGCTGATCACCGGCGCCTTGCCGGCCCAATACGGCCTGCGCACCGCCGGCATCATCGACATCGCCACCAAGACCGACCCCCAGCGCAACGCCGGTTCAGTTTCGATCTACGGAGGGACGCACGGCGAGATCGAGCCCAGCTTCGAATATGGCGGCGCGGCCGGGAACCTGAATTTCTTCGTCTCGGGCAGCTACCTGCGTTCGGACCTTGGCGTGGAATCACCGGATGGGTCATCCACCCCGCTGCACGACCACACCGACCAGTTCCAGGGCTTCGCCTATATCGAGGACATCATCGATCCTTCGACCCGGGTCTCGGTCATTCTGGGGGCCTCCAATCAACGTTTCCAAATTCCCGACACCCCCGGCCTGAACCCGTCGCTGTTGTTCGGCGCCAACGGCGATCAGCCGCTGATGGTCCAGGGCCAGACCCGGTTTCCCAGCGCCGCGCTGAACGACAGCCAGAAGGAGGCGACCTATTATGGCGTGGTCAGCCTGCTGCACACCAACGACACTTTCACCGGGCAGTTGTCGCTGTTCGGGCGCTATTCGAGCTTGAGGTTCGTCCCCAATCCTCTGGGCGATTTGCTGTTCACAGGCATTTCCCAGGACGCCTCCAAGAAGGATGTGGCCGCCGGCTTTCAGGCCGAGGGCGTCTATCATCTGGGCAAAGCGCACACCCTTCGCGGCGGCCTGATCGGCCAGATCGACAGGGCCGCCAGCGACACCACCTCCCAGATCATCGACCTTAACCCCGACGGTTCGCAGCTAGGCGACCAGCCCCGCGCCATCGTCGATAACGGCGCCCGCACCGCCTACACCCTCAGCGCCTATCTCCAGGACGAGTGGAAACTGACCACCGGCCTGACGTTGAACTACGGCCTCCGCTTCGACGAATTCGACGGCTTCCGGGATGAAAATCAGCTGAGCCCACGAGTGAATCTTGTCTGGCGTCCGGCCGGCTCGACAACCCTGCATGCCGGCTACGCGCGCTACTTCTCGCCACCGCCCTTCGAGCTGGTGGGCTCGCAGACAGTCGCGAAGTTCGTGAACACCACCGCCGCTTCGCCGGTCGGGGTGGACACCACGCCCTTTGCCGAGCGGGCCGATTATTTCGACGTGGGGGTTTCCCAGAAGCTTACTCGTGGCCTGACTCTGGGCGTGGACAGCTACTACAAGGTGTCAAGCAACCTGATCGATGAAGGACAGTTCGGGGCGCCGATCATCCTGACCCCGTTCAACTATCTGCATGGCCGCCAATACGGCGTCGAGCTATCGGCCAGCTATGCCCGCGGACCTCTGAACGCCTACGCCAACCTGGCCTATGCCCGCAATCAGGGCCGCGACATCATCTCCAGCCAGTTCAACTTCGATCCCGCCGATCTGGCCTATATCGCCACCCACTATATCTACCTCGATCACGACCAGACGCTGACCGGCTCGGCGGGGGTGTCCTATCTGTGGCGCGGCATGCGATTGGGCGCGGACCTGATCTACGGTAGCGGTCTGCGCGCCACCGGGCCGGACGGGATTCCCAACGGCGATCACCTGTCGGACTATGTTCAGGTCAATCTCTCCCTGTCGCACAAGTTCGAAGCCGCCCCGCTCGGGCCGCTGGAAGTGCGCGTCGATGTGACCAACGCCTTCGATCACCTCTATGAGATCCGCGATGGCACCGGCGTCGGTGTCGGCGCGCCGCAGTTCGGACCCCGCCGTGGTGTCTTCGCGGGCCTGACCAAATCGTTCTGAGGCGCGCCGGCCCCGCGTCTGGCCAGAGGCCGGAGTGGACTGGCCATGGACCGTTCGGGGCCGGGCGGGTAGGGGAGGCGCATGGTCGGCGAGCACCCCTATGGATGGCTTCTGGTCGCCGTCGGCCTCGCCGCCGGCGCCGCGACCCTGCTGGGCGGGTTTCTGGCGTTGCGGCTGGCGGGTCGGATCCATCTGGTGCTGGGCTTCAGCGCCGGGGCGGTGATCGGCGTGGCTTTGCTCGACCTGACGCCCGAGGCCCTCGAACTCGGCCGCGCCAGCGTCGGCGCGCTGGGCGTGATGACCACCGTGGCCGCCGGTTTCCTGGCCTATCTGGTCGTGGATCGCAGCCTGTTGATCCTCTCCCGGGGTGAGATCCAGCATCGTGGCCACTTCGGCGCGGGCAGCCTGACCGCGCACAGCTTTCTCGATGGCCTTGCCATCGGCCTGGGCTTTCAGGCCGGCCCGGCCGTGGGTTTCGCGCTGACTGTCGCCGTCCTGGCGCATGACTTGGCCGATGGGGTCAATACCGTCAACCTCAGCCTGACCGGTTCGAAGAGCCCGAAAGTCGCCCGGCGCTGGCTGATGGCCGACGCCGCCGCGCCACTGATCGGCATCGGCGCCAGTCGGCTGATCCACCTGCCGCCGGGCGGGCTGGGCCTGGCCGTGGCTCTGTTCGCGGGCTTTTTCCTGTATATTGGAGCCAGCGAACTGCTGCCCGAAAGCCATCATCGCCATCCACGGGCCTGGACCACCGTGGCGACCGTTCTGGGCGTGGTGATGATCTGGGTCGTCGTGCGCCTGTCCGGCGGCTGAAGCGTCATGCGGATCCTGGTCCTGGCCTGTCTGCTGGTCGCCGGCGCTCTCGCCGGTTGCGCCCCAACCTGGCAACGCGCCGCAATACCCGACGCGGCTTTCGTGGGGCCGCGGCTGGAGGACGGCGCCTTCGTCAGTTTCGATGGTGCGCGCCTGGGACTCAGCCGCTGGGACGCCAAGGGTCCGGACGGTGGGCCGGTCAAGCCCTGGGCCGTGATCATCGGCGTCCACGGCATGAACGACTACGCCAACGCCTTTCATCTCGCCGCGCCCTGGTGGGCCGGCCAGGGCGTGACCACCCTGGCCTATGACCAGCGTGGCTTTGGCCGCTCGCCGGGGCGGGGCGTGTGGGCGCCCGACGCCCTGAAAATCGAGGATCTGCGCACCATCGTCGCCCTGGCGCGTCGGCGATGGCCGGACGCCACCATCGCCGTGGCCGGAGAGAGCCTGGGCGGGGCCGTCGCCATCGAGGCCTTCGCCTCGCTCAATCCGCCGGTCGCCGATCGCCTTGTGTTGCTGGCCCCCGCCGTCTGGGGCTGGTCCAGCCAGCCGATCCCCTATCGCGTCGCGCTCTGGCTGGCCGCGCGGACCGAACCCGGCAAGGTGTTCACGCCGCCTGGCTGGCTGGTGCGCCGCGTCTATCCCTCGGACAATATCGACGAACTTCGGGCCATGGGGCGCGATCCGCTGATGATCTGGGGCGCGCGGTCCGACACTCTGTTGGGTCTGGTGACCACCATGCAGCGAGGCCAGGACGGGCTCGCGAGCCTGCGCGCGCCGACCCTCTATCTCTACGGCGCCCACGATCCGATCATTCCCCGGGGCGCGGTTCGACGGGCGGTCCGCGGGCTGCCGCCAACCGCGCGCACCGCCTGGTACGCCAACGGCTGGCACCTGCTGATGCGCGACCGCGAGGGGCCGATGGTGTGGAACGATGTGTTGAGCTTCATCCGCGATCCGGCCGCGCCCTTGCCCTCGGGCGCGCCGCCAATTCCCGGCGCCTCCGGTCGACCCGGGGTTGTGACGGGCCTCCGCACGGAGTAGGGGGCCGCTCCTTCGTCATCGCCGTCACTCGCGAGCCCCGTCTTGAGCATTTTCGATTCCCCGGCCTTTCAGGGCCACGAGGGTCTGCACGCCTTCGCCGACGACGCCACCGGGCTGAAGGGCTTCATCGCTATCCATTCCACCACTCGCGGACCCGCCGCCGGGGGCTGCCGGATGTGGGCCTATGCCGACGAGCAGGCGGCGATCGACGACGCCCTGCGGCTGGCCCGGGCCATGTCGTTCAAGAACGCGGTCGCCGACCTCGATCTTGGTGGCGGCAAGTCGGTGATCATCGGCGACGCCCGCGCGGCCAAGACGCCGGCCCTGTTCGAGGCCTTTGGCCGGGCCGTGGACACCCTGGGTGGCCGCTATTGGGCCGCCGAGGACGTCGGGGTTTCTCCCGCCGACCTCGCCCACGCGCGCCGGTCGACCCGCTTCATCGCCGGGCTCGAAGGTCACAAGGCCGCCGCCGGCGACCCCAGTCCGGTCACGGCCGAAGGGGTCAAGCGAGGCATCGAACTTTGCGTGCGCCGGGTGTTGGGCAAGGATCTCGCCGGCGTGACCGTGGCGCTGCAGGGCGTCGGCCATGTCGGCGCCTATCTGGCCGACAAGCTGGCCGCCGCCGGCGCGCGCCTGATCATCGCCGATGTCGATGAGGCGGCGGTCAACGCCGTGGCCGTCCGGACCGGCGCCCGCATGGTTTCAACCGAGGCGATCTTCGATGTCGAAGCCGATGTATTCGCCCCCTGCGCCCTGGGCGGCGCCATCAATCGCCATACTCTGCCTCGGCTGAAGGCCAGGATCGTCGCGGGCGGCGCCAACAACCAATTGGCCGAACCGGCCATTGGCGCGGCCCTGCTGGAGCGCGGCGTTGCCTATGCCCCGGATTTCGTGATCAATGGTGGCGGCATCATCAGCATCGCTTCCGAGATCCGCGCCCTCGGTGACGACGGAGCCTACGACCCCGCCTGGGTGGAAATGAAGCTGTCCCGGCTGATCCAGACCCTCGACGACATACTGGAGCGCGGTATTCGCGAACTCCGCCCAACCCAGGACATCGCCATCGAGATCGCCCAGGCAAGAATCGATGCTGCAAGAATCGATGCGGCGCGCGCCTGACGCGGCGGATTTTGCCGTTCAGGCCAGGAACCCTGCCTCGGCGAAATCCAGCATGCGCTTGAGCAGCGTCTCCACGTCGCCCTCCCG
>JANYFU010000479.1 GCA_025359665.1 Caulobacteraceae bacterium | reverse complement strand
GCCCATCCGGACCTGCCGATCCACCTCTACGACGCCGGTCACGGCTTCAACTCCGACCGCCGCGCCGACTACAACCCGGACGCCGCCCGCCTGGCCCGCCTGCGCACCCTGCGCCTCTTCACCCTCAACGGCGCGGGGCGGGGGGAGCTCTAGGGTTCGGGATCGCCGGCGATTTCGGCGACCATGTCCGGGTCTCGCTCAAGGGTGCGAACCAGGATGACCTGGGCCAGCAGCAACCCAAGGCCCGCGCCGTAGCCGGAGAATGCCCCGCCGGGCGACGTGCCGCCAGCCGCCAGATGGTGGGCCTGCCAGACGATCAGCCCGGCCACGGCGACCAGCAGGCCGAGGCCGGAGATCACCGAGACGACGCTTTGGCCGAAGCCGGTGCGATAGCTGAGCCACAGATGCCGTTTCAGCGCCTTGCGCGCCGCCGGCAGCGCCAGGGACCCGGCCAGCACGGCGATCAGGTAGGTAACGGGGAACAGCAGCGTCAGGCGCGCCTTGAACGACGCGTCGCCCGGCAACACCCGCCAAGCGTCGACGACCGCGCCAGCGTCGACCAGCAGGCCCACGGCCAGGACGCTGTCCTGCATCCGCCTGAAGATTCGCCAGCTGGCTTTCACGGCGTCAGCCCTCGAACCCGTTCAGTGCCCTTCGAAACTGACCAGGGTGGAGACCGCGATCCCCGCCGCCCGCAGCTTGTCGGCGCCGCCCAGCTCCGGAAGATCGACCACGAACGCAGCCGCCACGATGACCGCCCCGGCCTGGGTCAGCAGGGCGATAGCCGCCAGGGCGGTGCCGCCTGTGGCGATCAGGTCGTCGACCAGCACCACCCGCTCGCCCGGGTGGACCGCGTCGAGGTGCATCTCGATGGTGTCGGTTCCATATTCCAGCGCATATTCCACCGCGCGGGTGCGATGCGGCAGCTTGCCCTTTTTCCTCAAGGGCACGAAGCCGGCCGACAATTGGTGCGCCACCGCGCCACCCAGGATGAAGCCCCGCGCCTCGATCCCCGCCACCTTGTCGAGCTTCAACCCCGCGAACGGCTGGACCAGCTCATCCACCGCCCGTCGAAAGGCCTTGGCGTCGGCCAGCAAGGTGGTGATGTCGCGGAACTGAATGCCCGCCTTGGGATAGTCCGGAATCGTGCGGATCGAATCGCGAAGGTTCATGCGGGCTCCGGAACGGCGAAAACGTCATGCCGCCCTTACCTTGGGCGGGCCGTTCCCGAAATAGGCTTGATCGGCCAAGGATCGGCCCAGGCCGGCAGGCGGGCCAGACCATCCAGCCAGCGCACGATGTTCGGGAAATCCTCGAACGGCATTTCCGACTGCCGCCAGTAGGCCGCCATCGAGGCCGCCTGGAAATCGGCGATCGTCAGCCGATCGCACGCCAGCCAGTCTCGTCCCTTCAGATGAACGTCGAGCACCTCGGCGTAGCGCCGCAGTTCAGGGACACGGGCCGGCAGCGAAGCGAGATCGGGCTGCGCGAAGCCGAACGTCGTCTTGACGATGTGTTCGAAATAGAACGGAGCGACCGCCGGCGACCAATGAGTGTCGGTCCACGACAGCCAGCGCAGCACCTCGACCTGTTCGGCCGGATTGTGCGCCGGCCACATGTCCGAGCCGGCCTTGACGCACAGATGGGCCATGATCGCCGACGCCTCCCAGAGCACCAGATCGCCATCGACCAGGGTCGGCGCCTTCAGGTTGGGATTGAGCGCCGCATAGTCGGGGGTCTTCAGTCCGCCGCCCATCAGGTCCATCTCGAAGGTTTCGGCTTCGATGCCCAGGTGCTTGATCAGCGCCAGCACCCGCAACGGCGCCTGAGCCTTGATCCAATAGACTTTCATGTTGGCTCTCCGGGTTTGGCGGCGAGGACGCGGCCCGCGATGGAGGACAGTTTCCGGACCATGGCCGGGTCCCAGGCCGATGGGGCGGTGATCAGGGCGCCGTCCAGGCAGGTGTCGATCGGCGAAGGCTCGCGGTTTGCGGGCAGGGCGCGGGCCAGGCGGGCCACCAGATCGCGCGCCTTGCCGGCGTTGGCGGCCAGCACGGCCTGGATGTGATGCACCTCGACCGGCGCCACCTCCTCGCGCCAGCAGTCATAGTCGGTGACCATCGCCACCGAGGCGTAGGGCAGCTCGGCTTCGCGGGCCAGCTTGGCCTCGGGCATGTTGGTCATGCCGATCACGTCGCAGTTCCAGGACCGATAGAGGTCACTCTCGGCCCGCGTGGAAAATTGCGGACCTTCCATGGCCAGATAGCAGCCCCCCTCAACCACCCGCGCCCCAGCGGCGCGCGCGGCGGCGGCGGCCAGGGCCGAAAGCCGGGAACAGACGGGATGGGCCATCGACACGTGGGCGGCCAGGCCCGGTCCAAAGAAGCTCTTCTCCCGGGCGAAGGTGCGATCGATGAACTGGTCCACCACCACGAAATCCCCAGGCGCCAGGGACTCTCTCAGAGAGCCGACCGCTGAGAGCGACAGGATGTCGGTGCAGCCGGCCCGCTTCAGGGCGTCGATATTGGCCCGGCCGTTGACATCAGACGGGGGCAACGGATGGCCACGGCCATGGCGGGGCAGAAAGATAAGCTTCACTGGGCCGATATGGCCGGACAGGATGGCGTCCGACGGCGCGCCGAACGCGCTGTCTACCGGCGTCCATCGCGGGTCTTCGAGACCTTCGATATCATAGACTCCCGAGCCGCCGATCACGCCCAGCACCCAAGCCGCCATTTGCACCCAAACCTCCGCGAGGAGGGCCTTATGACGAAGATCAATGAGGTTGACCATTGCCACACACGCCCCGACGTTCGACCGCGCGGCGCCGCGTCCTGGCGGCGGTTTGCATCGTCGCCCTGTCGCCGGCGACGCCGGCCTTCGCGGGACAGGCCCGCTGCTGGATCGACAAGGGCGCCCTGGTGACTTCGGCGTCGTTCGGCGACATCGCCGGGGATTTCCTGATCGACCTGTCCTCGCCGGTCAGCCAGCTGCACAACACGCGCGCCGAACTTGCCGGGCTTGAGGCGCTGGTGGTCAGGCGGGACCTGACGATCGCCGGAAAACAGATCGCCGGCGTCGACATGGCGGTGGCCGATCTGGACGGGCGAACCAAGGCTTTCGACACCTCGATCAACGGCGTGATCGGCGCCGACGTGCTCGGCCGCTACACCGTGGACATCGAGGCGTCACCTTGCCGCATTCGACTCTCGACGGCCAAGGCGCGCCGCTTTCGGGGTGGCGTTCGGCTTCCCGTCAAGCTGGTGGACGGCCAACCCCTGGTTGGCGCGACGATCTCGGATGGCGTTCGGGTGAGGACCGGGTTGTTCGCGATCGACACCGGACGATGGGCCGCCAGGGTGACCAACGCTCAGCTTTCGCGAACGCCAACCGCTGACCCGGATCAGCCGCTGCAACCGATCCGCCTGCGAGCCCTGGAACTAGGCGGACATCTGTTCGAGCAAGCGCCAGCGGTCATTGACACCGGCGGCGATGGCCAATCCGCCGGCTCGATCGGCATGGCGGTGTTGTCGTCCTGGCGCCTGCGCCTGGACATGCGAGACGGCTGGCTCGACCTCGAAGCCCGGTGATCCCGAGCCCGGGTTTATCCGTGGCCGACCTTGCTCCAGATCTGGCGATAGCTGGCGTAGAGGATGCCCGAGAAGATCAGCAGGAAGATCAGCACCGAGACGCCGAGCTGTTTGCGCTCTTCCATCTTCGGGTCTGCCGCCCACTGCAGGAACGCCGCCACGTCCTGGGCCTCTTGTTTGGTGGTGGCCTTGGTGCCGTCGTCGAAGGCGACACGGTCATCGATCAGTGGCGGCGGCATGGCGATGAAGCCGCCGACCGGAATCTTGTGAGGGTCGCCCTTGTAGTATGAGCTGACGTCGCCGTTCATCCACGGGTCGTAGTATTTGCCGTCGGGAATCGTCAGGCCCGGGGGAGCATCGGCGCCGTCGCCGGTGACCACCGAATAGATATAGCGCGGGCCGCCTTCGCGGGCCGCGGATAGCAACGACATGTCGGGCGGCACGGCGCCGCCATTTGCGGCGGCGGCCGCGGCCTTGTTGGCGAACGGGGGGACGAAATAGTCGGCGCTGGTGCCCGGCCGCTTGATCGCATCACCGCTATCGTTGTCGATATCGGCGATCTGGTAGTCCTTGGCGATCGCCTTGACGGCGGGGTTCTCGTTGGGATTGGGGTATTTGGGGTTCCAGAACGGGCCACCCGGATCGCCGAGATTGCGGAATGCCACCAGATTCATCGAGTGACAGGCCGAGCAGACCTCTTTGTAGACCTTGAAGCCCCGTTGAAGCTGGGCCTGATCATACATCCCCAAGGGGCTCTCGAACGACCAGTGAACATCATCCTTGAGCGGCGCCTGGGTGCTGCCGGCCAGGACCGGCCCGGCCATGGAAAGCAGGCACGCGGCTGTCGCGGCGGCGAAGAGTTTGCGCGGCATTGGTCTCAACCCTTCGTTTCGGGAGCCGCCGCGGCGCCCACGGGCACGCCGGCGGGGTGCGACAGCACCGGCGTGAACAGGGAGTCGGGCACGGGCAGCGGTGTCTCGATCAGGCCCAGGAGCGGGGTGATGACCAGAAAGTAGGCGAAATAGTACAGCGACGCGATTCTGCTAAGCCAAGTTACGCTGTTGATATCGTAGTCGATGAATATAGGCCCGGCGAACCCCTTGATGATCTGACCGTCGGGCTCCTGAGAGCCGCACCAGCCCAGCGCCGCGCAGGCGACGATCCAGACGAAAAAGAATGTCCGGTAGGTCGGGCGATAGCGCATCGACTTGACCTTGGAGAAGTCGAGCCAGGGCAGGGCAAACAGTACGCCAAGCGCGCCGGCCAAGCCGAGCACGCCCAGCAGCTTGTCGGGGATGGCGCGCAGGATAGCGTAGAACGGCAGCAGATACCATTCCGGCACGATGTGCGCCGGGGTCTTCAGCGGGTCGGCCATCACCTGGTTATCGACCTTGCCCAGAGCCTCGGGCATGAAGAACACGAAGACCGCGAACAGGATCATAAACACTGAAATCGCGAACAGGTCCTTGACCGTATAGTACGGGTGGAAGGGCAGGGTGTCGGCCTTGCTCTTAACCTCGATACCGACCGGGTTGTTGTTGCCTGGGACGTGCAGGGCCCAGATGTGCAGGCCAACCACGGCGGCGATCACGAACGGCAGCAGATAGTGCAGCGAGAAGAAGCGGTTGAGGGTGGGATCATCCACCGCGAAGCCGCCCCATAGCAGAGCGGTTAGCGGCTTGCCGATCACCGGGAAGGCGCCGAACAGGCTGGTGATCACCTTGGCGCCCCAGAAGCTCATCTGGCCCCAGGGCAGCACATAGCCCATGAAGGCGGTGGCCATCATCAGCACATAGATCACGCATCCCAGAAGCCAGAGCACCTCGCGCGGGGCCTTGTAGGAGCCGTAGTAGAGGCCACGCAGGATATGCAGATAGACGGCGATGAAGAACATCGACGCGCCGTTGGCGTGCAGGCCCCGGATCAGCCAGCCATAGTTGACATCGCGCATGATCCCGCGATTGACCGACAGGAAGGCCCCGGCGCCGCTAGCGTCATAGTGCATGGCCAGTACGATGCCGGTGACGATCTGAACCCCGAGGCAGAACGCCAGAATACCCCCGAAGGTGTACCAGTAGTTCAGGTTGCGGGGCGTCGGGAATGTCATCAGATCGGCGCCGAAGCGCACGATCGGAAGGCGGGTGTCGAGCCAGCGCTCGATGGCGGAGCCCGGCTGATAGGTGCTTGGATGGTCGCTCATCTGCGGTCTACCCAATCTTCACTTTGGTGGGGCCGATGAAGGCATACTCGGGCACGACAAGGTTCTTGGGGGCGGGACCCTTACGGATACGCGCCGAAGTATCATATTGCGAACCATGACACGGGCAAAGCCACCCGCCGTACTCGCCCTGGGCGAAGGTCGGAACGCAGCCCAGGTGGGTGCAGCTTGCCAGGACGATCAGCCATTCGGCGTGGCCTGGCTTCACCCGCTGGGAATCCAGTTCCGGATCCTTCAAGTCAGACGCATGGTCGGCGGCCACCGCCTTGGCGATTTCAGCCGGGGTTCGATGACGAATGAACACCGGCTGTTTTCGCCAGATGATCTCGACCTGCTGGCCAAGCGCCACCTTGGCGATGTCGAACTCGATCGAGGCCACGGCCAGAGTGTCCGCGGCTGGATTCATCTGATCGACCAGCGGCCAGGCCACGGCGGCGATGCCGCCCAGCGCCACGGTCGTCGCCGCGATATGAATGAAATCCCGCCGGCCCGGATCGGCCGGGCCTTCCGTATTGGACGTCGGATGCGCCAGGATGTCTGCCACCTTGATGCTCATTTTCGGTTTGTTCGGACCTTGCACGATAGCAAGCGTCCAGTGGGACCCTTGAGGGGCCTTGTCTATAAGGCGGTGGATTAGAATGCGTCTCGCTCTTTTTCAACCAGACATTCCGCAAAACGTTGGGGCGGCCATACGGCTTTGCGCCTGCCTAAATGTTGGGCTGGACATTATCGAGCCCTGTACGTTCCGGCTGGACGACCGATCGCTCAAGCGCGCCGCCCTCGACTACGGGCCGCTGGCCCACGTCACCCGCCATGAATCCTGGGCCGTCTTTCATGCAAGCCTGGCTCCGGCCCAGACCCTGGTCCTTCTGACCACCAAGGCCGAGGCGCTGTTTCCGGACTTCGCTTTCGGCCCCGATGACATCATCCTGATGGGCTCGGAGAGCGCTGGCGTTCCACATGCGGTTCACCACGCGGCTACGGCCCGGCTGCGCATTCCGATCGCCAAGCCCGCGCGTTCACTGAACGTCGTCACCGCCGCGACCCTGGCGCTCGGCGAGGCGCTGCGGCAAAACAACGCCTATCCCTGAATCGGAACACGCCTCCATGATCGCCGACACGCTCCCCGAAACCGTCTCCGACTCAGCGCGCGCCGCCCGCGCCCGGGCCTGGTTCGACACGCTGCGAGACTCCCTGGTCGCGGCGTTCCACACCCTGGAGGACGAGGCCCCGGCCGATCTCTATCCGGGAGAGGCCGGCCGCTTCACCCTCAAGCCCTGGGTGCGCGAGGGCGGCGGCGGCGGCGTCATGGGGTTCCTGCACGGGCGCCTGTTCGAAAAATGCGGCCTGCATGTCAGCGAGGTGCACGGAACCTTCACGCCGGAAATGGCCGCGACCATGCCCGGCGCCCAGGACGACCCGCGCTTCGTCGCGACTGGCGTCAGCCTGATCGCCCATATGAAGAACCCGCGGGTGCCAGCGGTGCACATGAACACCCGCTACCTGGCCACAACAAGCGGCTGGTTTGGCGGCGGCGCCGACCTGACGCCATTGCTGGATTGGCAACGCCGGCAGGACGCCCCCGACGCGGTGGCGTTTCACGAAGCGATGCGCGGCGCCTGCGAACCGCACGACCCGGCCTGGTATCCAAGGTTCAAGGCAGAGTGCGACACCTATTTCTTCCTGCCCCACCGCAACGAGCCGCGAGGAATCGGCGGCATCTTCTATGACCGCCACGACTCGGGAGACTGGGAGAAGGATTTCGCTTTCACTCGGGACGTCGGCAAGGCGCTGCTGGGGGTCTACCCGCGTATCGTACGCGACCGAATGGGCGAGCCTTGGACGCCCGAGGAACGCGAGGAACAACTTATCCGCCGCGGGCGCTATGTGGAGTTCAACCTGCTCTATGACCGGGGCACGATGTTCGGCCTGAAAACCGGGGGCAATATCGAGTCGATCCTCTCGTCGATGCCGCCCGAGGTCAAATGGCCCTGAATCTCAAATGGCCTTGAACCTCCGTCTCAGCGCCAGCAGCAGCGGCCGCTCGACATAGGCGCGGCCCGCCAGGCCGGCCAGGATCGAGGCCGCCAGGGCGGCGGGTGCGAACAGCCACGGATGAGCCCAGCCAAGGCTATGAGCGATCAGCGCGGTGGCCGGCAGGTGCAGCAGGTAGATTGCGTAGGAGGCGTCTCCGGTAACCTCGAAGCCCCGTTTCAGCGGTCGGGGAAGATGGGCCAGGCCGCCTCCCGTCTCCAGGCTCAGGGCGCCGCCCACTACCAGAAAGGCGGGGACGCCCCACAGCAGCGGCCGCCATAGCTCGGTAAAAATGCCCAGGGCGTCTTCCAGCACCCAAAGGCCGAGTCCGCAGGCGACCATCAACATGCCGACCACTGGCCCGGGCAGCCGGCGATGCTCAACCGCCAGGCCCAGGCCCAGGCCAGCGGCGAATTGCAGCAGCATCGGGTTGGCGCCCAGGAAGTAGAAAGGCTCGGGTTTGAGAAACCCGAAGGCGGTGACCGCCGTCAGGGCGCCGACCACGACCCGGCCGCGCCAGGCCCGGGGTCCGGCCAGGGCGGCGGCGAAGGTCAGATAGAACACCGCCTCGTAGTTCAGGGTCCAGCCCGGTGGCAGGGTCGGAAACGGCAGTCCTCTGGGATCCAGGTGGGGAATGAACGCCAGGGACAGCGCCAGATGCGTCCAGCCCGGCCGCACCTCGGGCAGGAAGCCCGGCCAGACCACGGCCACGGCCAGGACCCCCAGGGTCGACAGCCAATAGAGCGGCGCCACCCTGGTCAGACGCCGCCACAGGAAGTTGGCCGGCGCCACGTAGCGCCCGGCGGTGACATGCCACATGATGAAACCGCTGATGACGAAGAATACGTCCACACCCGCGCGCCCGACGTCGAAGCCGCCATCCCCCCACTGCAGGGCGTGATAGGTGGTGACGGACAGAGCCGCCAGCGCGCGCAGGGCCTGGATCGAGACCAGCACCTCGGGCCTCCCGTTCTGGTCCGGCGGCCTGTAGACTGTGGTCATGTCCGGTTGGCCTTCGATTCCAAGACGCCTTTTGCTGAGCCTCGCCGGTGTCGGCGCCGGGCTGGCGGCCAATCCCATGCCCGGTTATGCGCGTACTGAATCCAGGGCCGCGCGGAGCACGACGCCCCAATCGACCATTTGGACCGAGTTCTTCAAGGGCCAGCGAATCTGGGCCTATGCGGACCGCCATAGCGTCAGGCCGGGTGATCGCCTGAATATCATCGCCGCCGGCGGTCCAGGTCAGCCGCGTCGGCGAGCGCGGCTGGAAGTCTTCAGGGTCGCCATGCCCGCGCCAATCCTGGTCTGGACCAGTCCGTTCGCCGAGATCGGCTATCGCGCCGCGACCGCGTCGGGCTCCGCCATCGGGCCGGGCTGGCCGCCGACCTTCGCCGATATCGACACCAGCGCCTGGCCGCCCGGCTGCTACTATGCCGACATTGTCGAGCAGACCACCGCGACGCGGGACGTCAAGGCCGCCTGCTGGATCGTGGTCAATCCCAAGCGCTCGGGCGCCGTCCTGGTCCGGCTCGGGACCAACACCTATCAGGCCTATAACCCCTGGGGCGGCCACAGCCTCTACCCCAGCGACGATGACGAGAAGCGCGGCCTGATGGTCTCCTTCGACCGGCCCTGCGAGCCCAGTTTCTTCGAATATGACGCCTATCTGGTCAACTGGATCGAGGCCCTGGCCCCCGGCCTGGGCGGCGTCGACTACGCCAGCAACTTCGATGTCCACGCCGACCCGACTATCCTGGATCGATACCCGCTGGTTATCACCGGCTCTCACGACGAATACTGGAGCGGCGAGGAGTTCGAAGCCTTTCACCGGCGGATCTTCAAGCTGGGCCGCAACGTCGCCTTTCTGGGGGCCAACACCGCCTATTGCCAGGTCCGATATGGCGACCTGAACCGCGCACCCGGTGGCCCGGATCTCGGCAGGCAGCTGGTTTGCTACAAGACCTCGTCCGACCCCATCGCCAGCCGCGCCGGCAAACTCGACCCTCGCCGCCTGACCACCAATCTGTTCCGCGCCGACGGTCGGCGACCCGAGACCATGCTGATGGGCGCCGCGTTCCAGAACTGGTTCGAGGGCGCCAGCCCGAAGCGGCCGGCCTTCAAGGTTATGCGCACCGATCTGCCGTTCTTTGCCGGCACGGGCTGGAAGGTGGGGGACGTCGCCGCCGACGTGATCGGCTACGAGTGGGACAATCGCGATCCCGACGGCGACGGCAAGCGTCTATGGTCGGCCGGTCAATCGCTGGATCCGGCGATCGATCCCAGCCGGGTCACCGTGCTGTTTCGCGGCGAGGCGGTCGGCGACGATGGCGAGCACGGCATCGCCGAGGCCACCCTGTTCAAATCGCCGGCTGGCGCGCAGGTGTTCAACGCCGGGTCGGTGCGCTGGGTCTGGGGGCTGGGCAAGGAAGGTTTCGTCAATCCGGCCTTCCAGAGATTCAACGCCAATCTGATCCGCGGTCTCAGCCGCAGAGTCTGATCTCAAGGCGCGTAGCCGCCACGGACCTTGGCGCGACGGCCCAACGCTTAAAAGCCTGGCGCCCAGCCATGATTAGGCGGCGAATTGTGAAAACATGCAAAAAATTGTGGCAGGACATATTGACGCGACCCCCCGCGGACAACACATAGTGAGGTGTCCGCGGGTATCCCCCCCGTTCTCGCGGCGTAACTGGCCCGGCGGAGTTCTGATTTCGCCGGGCCACCTTTTTCCAAACTGACACAATGAGCAAGAGCGGGATTCCATCTCCGCGCACTCCGCCGCCGCGCGTGTCGAAAAAGCCACAGCCTTGCGGGGGCTCCCGGACCCTAGGCGCCCAGCGCCACTGCGTGCAGCCGGGCGTAGGCGCCGCCCAGCGCCACCAGTTCGCCGTGCCGGCCCTGTTCGATCACCTTGCCGCCCTCGAACACCAGAATTCGGTCGGCGCCGCGAATCGTCGACAGCCGGTGGGCGATGACGATCGTGGTCCGCCCGGCCATCAGTTCCTCGGTCGCCGCCTGGACCTGCAGTTCAGTTTCGACGTCCAGGGATGAGGTCGCCTCGTCCAGCACCAGGATCGGCGCATCGGCTAGGAAGGCTCGGGCCAGGGCCACGCGCTGACGCTCGCCGCCCGAAAGCTTTACGCCGCGCTCGCCGACCAGGGTTTCGTAACCCTTGGGCAGCGTGCTGATGAAGTCGTGGGCTCGGGCGCGGCGGGCGGCCAGGGCTATCGCTTCCGCCGAGGCGTCGGGCCTGGAGTAGGCGATGTTCTCCGCGATCGAGCGGTGGAACAGGGCTGGATCCTGGGGCACTACCGCGATGCCGCGCCGCAAGGCGCCCTGGGCGACCGTGGCGATATCGACCCCGTCGATCAGGATTCGCCCGCCTCGCAGGTCGTATAGCCGTTGGATCAGCTTGACGAAGGTCGATTTGCCCGAGCCGGTGGCGCCGACCAAGGCAATACGTTCGCCGGGCCGGATGCGCAGCGAGAAATCGTTATAGATCGATGCGGCCGAGGCCTCGTAGCGGAAGGTGACGCCTTCGAAGACGATCTCCCCGCGCGTCGGCCGGAACACCGGGGCGTCCGGCGCGTCGGCGACCTGGGGCTCGGTCATGGCGAAACGCGCCACGTCCTCGACGTCGGCCAGACCCCGCTGCAGCATGCGGATATTGTCGCCGATGTTGCGCAGATAACCGCTCATCACCAGGAACGAGGTGACTACGAAGGCCACGTCGCCGGCGGTCGCCTTGCCCTGAGTCCACAGCACCAGCAGCAGGCCGGTGAGGCCGGCCTGGAGCGCCGCCAGCATCAGGTTGTGAAATAGCCAGCTGTCGGCGTAGCGGTTCCAGGTGCGAACCGTCGCCTGGCTCCAGTCGGCGGTCACTCGCGCGATCCGCGCCGCCTCGCGCGCCTCGGCTCCGAAGCTCTTCACCGTCGGGTTGGACGAAATCGAATCGGCCAGAGCCCCGCCGATGCGCGAATCGAGCGCCACCGACAGGCGGTTAGCCGTGCGCACATAGAAGGTCGAAATCAGGATGTTGGTGGTGATGTAGAGGGTGATCATGCCCAGCGAAAACGCGCCGACCATCGGCCAGCGCAGCATCATCTGCACCGACAGTCCGGCCAGAACCACCACGGCCGGCCCGATCCAGATGATCAGGGCGTCGGCGACCACGTCATAGCCCCACATGGCTCGCGACAGCCGCCGCACGGTGGCGCCGGCGAAGGTCGCGCCGTGCCAGTCGGACGAGAACGACTGGACCCGGGCGAACCCCTCGTCGGTAATCTCCTGCATCGTGCGCGCCGACAGAGGGTTCCAGACCCGGATCGCCAGGTTGCGAACGCCATAGAAGGCCACATAAACGCCTACGAACAGGCCCCAGGCGCGCCAGGCCTGCGCCGCGTTGGCCGGCCCGCGCAGGGCGGCGTTGACGAGGTTTTCCGAAGCGCGTGGCGCCATCATCTCGAAGCCGATGGCGATCAGATAAAGCACGACCGTGGCGGCCAACATGCCGCGCCGCCGCCGCCAGTAGCGGCCGACGAAGGCCAGCACCTGCCGGTTGGACAGCACCCGTTGGCGGGTGGCCTCGGTGTCATCGTACTGATCCATGAGGCGGCCTCCGTTACGCTTTCTGGCCGGGTGACGGGAGGGGGCGGGGCCTATCGGTTGTCGAATGACGCAAAAAAGACACAGGTCTTGCCATCGCCGCGGGAGCGGCGTTTGAGGGAGGCGTGACCTTGCCGCTTCCCGACGCCGCGCCGACCAACTGGGTGGATCGCCACGCGCCGCCGGCGTGGCGCCCGTGGCTGAAGCTGGGCCGCCTGGATCGGCCGACCGGAATCTGGCTTTTGATGCTGCCGGGATGGCAGGGCATCGCCCTGGCTGGAGCGATGCGCGGCGAGGGGCCGGACCCGCGGCTTCTGGCCCTGTTCGCGGCGGGGTCGGGCCTGATGCGCGCCGCCGGCTGCGCCTTCAACGACATCATCGACAGGGACTTCGACGCCCGTGTCGCCCGCACCGCCGGCCGGCCCCTCGCCTCGGGCCAGATCACGGTCCGGGGAGCCTGGATCTTTCTGGTCGCCTGCGCCCTGGGCGGTCTGGGCATTCTACTCAGCCTGAACCTGTTGTGCTTCTATCTGGGCGTGGCGTCGCTGGGTCTGGTGGCGGCCTATCCGTTCATGAAGCGGATCACCTGGTGGCCGCAGGCCTGGCTCGGCCTGACCTTCAACTGGGGCGCGCTGATGGGCTTCGCGGCGGCCCTGGGCGGCCCGTCGCTGGCCATGATCCTGGCGCTGGTCGCGGGGGCCGGCCTGGCGGGAACGCACCTTTCGGCCCAGGTCGAGCCCCTGCCCTGGCCCGCGGTTCTGCTCTACACGGCCGGCGTTCTCTGGACCCTCGGCTACGACACCATCTATGCGGTCCAGGATATGGAGGATGACGCCCTGATCGGGGTCAAGTCTTCAGCCTTGCGCCTGGGCGACGCCGCGCCCAGGGCGGTGACCGGCTTCTACGCCGCCAGCCTGGCCCTAGCCCTGTCGGCGGGGTGGCTGGCCGGGCTGGGGCCGATGTTCACCGCTGGCGCCGCCGGCCTTGGCCTGCACCTCGCCTGGCAGGCCAGAAAACTGCGCGTCGAAGACCCGGTTCTGGCCCTGGCGCTGTTCAAATCCAATACCGCCGCCGGCCTGATCCTGTTCGTGGCGCTCGTGGCCGGCGTCTGGCGCCCCTGAGGGTCGCGGACCCACCTATTTCCCTCGACAGAAAAACTATTTTGAACCGAGCGGCGCCCGTCGCCATGGTCAAGAACGCGTCGGGGGCGAAATGTCTCGCGGCGTGGATTTGAACAGGAGTTTTCCATGGCCGCCGACGGCGCTATCGATCTGGACAGTCTTCAAGAAAATCTGATCCCTATGGCCGGCCGCATCGGGGCCGAAGTTCGCGGGATCAGGCTGGGTGGCGATCTGAGTGCGACGACCGCGTCGGCGCTCCTGCGGGCGCTGGGCCGGCACAAAGTGCTGTTTTTCCGCGGCCAGAACCATCTTGACGACGCCGGCCAGGAGGCGTTCGCCGCCACCCTCGGCGTGCCCGTCACCCACCCCACCGTGCCGGCCAAAAGCGGCTCGAGCTATCTGTTCGAACTGGATTCCGAACACGGCGGCCGCGCCAACACCTGGCACACCGACGTCACCTTCGTCGCCGCCTATCCTAAGGCCTCGATCCTTCGCGCCGTGACCGTGCCGGCCTCCGGGGGCGATACGGTGTGGGCTAATACGGCGGCGGCTTATCAAGCCCTGCCGCCTGCCCTGCGCGGGCTGGCCGACACCCTGCGGGCGACGCATTCCAACCTCTATGATTACGCGGCGACCCGCGACGGCGCCACCACCGAACAGGTCAAGCGCTATCGTGAGGTGTTTGCGTCCACGGTTTACGAGACCGAGCATCCCGTGGTCCGCATCCACCCGGAAACCGGAGAGAAGACCCTGGTTCTCGGCAGCTTCTTCAAGCAGTTCGTGGGCTTCAATTCCGCAGACTCAGCGCGTTTGTTCGCCATTCTGCAAGATCACATCACCAAGCTGGAAAATACCGTCCGCTGGCGTTGGACAGCAGGTGATGTCGCCATCTGGGACAATCGCGCCACCCAGCACTATGCGATCAACGACTATGGCGACCAGCGGCGTGTGATGCGCCGCGTGACCCTGGCGGGAGACACGCCGGTGGGTCTCGATGGCCGCTCCAGCGTCACCCATAAGCCCGAGCCGA
>JANYFU010000451.1 GCA_025359665.1 Caulobacteraceae bacterium | reverse complement strand
TTGGCCGTCGCGGCGCCGCCTTTCCCCGCAACGCCAGTGTCGGTCGAACCGCCGTTTCCCGAGGCGGCCATCTGGCGCAGGTCGAGCGAGCCGCCGTTGGTGAACACGTCTGTCACGCCATTGGTCAGAGTGCTAAGCGCGCCTGCCCCACCATTAGCGCCGTCCGCGCCCGCCCCCCCGGTCCCACCGGTCTGGACAACGCTCAGGAAGGCTGAACCGCCCGCGGCGTTGAGTCTTCCGGTTGCCGAGGCCTTGGCTACGCCGCCCACGCCGCCGGTGTGTCCGGTCCCATCGCTTGTACCTCCGTCTCCGCCCTGAGCACTGACCTGGTTGGAGATTGTCGCGCCGGTGGCGTGGCCGACAGCCGTGGCGCCGCCGCCGGCGCCCCCCACGCCGTTCGGCGACATCGCTCCGCCGGATTGCGAGGTTACCGAACTTCCACTGCCACCGCCGTGTGCTGACGCCCCCACGGCGACCGAACCGGCGCCTGTGATGGTGGTCGAGGCGTTGGCCGCGCCGCCCGCCTTGCCGCCGACGGCCTGGGTTACGGCCGTAATGGCTGTGCTTTGAGTGGTGTTCTGGGTCAGATCGTTGAACGAAAGCACCGATGAACCGTTTCCAGCGGCGCCTGCCGTGCCTGCCCCGGCGGCGCCTCCGGACCCCGCGCTGGCGTCCTGCTCAAGATAGAGGTCGCCGCCCTTCGACTCGCCGCTGACCTGGTTGAGCATCTGGCTTGACGCCCCGGCTCCGCCGCTGGCAACTGAAAAACTCCCGCCCGAACCACCGATCTGGATCGCCGTGGCGCTGGCGCTTCCGCCGGCGATACTGCTGACGGAACGCGCGGTGGCGGTCGCCATCCCACCGATCGGCGAGGCCACGCCAGCGCGGGACGCGGCGCCGCCGTCGCCGCCGGTGGCTTTCGACATCGCGATGCTGGATCCGGCGCTGTTGCTACCGGTGGCCGAGGCGGTCGCCGTACCGGCTCCGCCCGCGGTATTTCCGGATCCGTTTGGCGCGCCACCGCCGCCCTGGCCTCCACCGCCGCCACTACCGCCCACGGCGGTCGCCGCCGATGTCGAACCCTGGGCGAAGGCGCCTGAACTGGTGACCCCAGCGGAAGCATTCCCACCGGACGCGCCCGCGCCCCCGGAGCCACCTGGTCCGTCATAGGCCCCGTCCGCGTTGGTGTGACCGGCGGCGCCGCCGCCACCGGACCCTCCGCTACCGCCGTAGGCCTGGGCCGTGTTGTTGTCGGCGCCGCCAGTGTTGCTGGCGAGGGCCGCCCCACCGGCCGATCCGC
Organism: Caulobacteraceae bacterium; assembly: GCA_025359665.1. GTDB lineage: Bacteria > Pseudomonadota > Alphaproteobacteria > Caulobacterales > Caulobacteraceae > Acaudatibacter. The sequence goes on along the minus strand of JANYFU010000451.1, from coordinate 6,947 downwards.
CGCCGCCGGGCGCCCCCGGCGAGGCGCCATCGGCGCCGGTGACACCCGCCGTTCCATAGTGGACGACATCCATGACCAATACTCCGAACCGTTTCTTGCGTTCGGATCGGCCTAGCGAGGTTCAGGCGGACGCCATTACCCCCTTTTGGGGGTATCGGCCGCGATTACGGTTCGAACAGCGCCGCGAGCTCCGGCGCGTGCGTGTACTGGATCAGCCATCCGCCCTCCGCTAGAACGGCCGGCGGCCCCGCCGAGAACGATCGCCACGGATACTCGTCGCCCGGATGGTAGAAGCGCCCGCTGTAGGCCAGCCTCCAAGTGGGCCCCACGCGGACGGCCGAGGGACTCCAGCCTTCGGAGAAAAGCCGCTGTTCCTCGATCCCGCCGGTAACCGTACGACCAACCAGTCCGAGAAGATCGCTGAGCAGTCGGGACGAGACCTCCGGCCGTTCGTAACATGCGCTATCAACATCGGCGGCGGCGAACACCCGGCGAAAAATGCCATCAAGTACGTCGAGGCTCGTCTGCCGGATCAACATCCGGGCGTAGGGATCGATCAGGGCGGGATGACGGAGCAGCATCTCACTGACCGCCGTCAGCGCCGTGCGGGCGCGCTTGAAGCTGTTGATCGGGGGCTTGGGGTTCTGGAGGACGCCGATGTCCAGCCGATCGGGATGAGTTAGGCCGAACGCCAGCGCCGTGGCGACCGCGCCATCGCGCGCCAGCATCGAGACCTTGGGCGTGTTTAGCCTACCGAGTATGGCGACCATGTCGTTGACTGCGGTCTCAAGAAAGGGGCCCCGGGCAGCGCTCGTCAGCCCAAATCCAGGCCGCTGGGGAACGATCACCCGATAGCCCTTCGCCGCCATGGCGTTCACTAGCGGCGGCGGGGCGAGGCGCCCGGTGAAGAAGCCGTGCAACAACAACAACGGCCGGCCTCGCGGCGACCCAAAATCCAGACAGGCGATCTCACGGCCATCAGCGCCGGTCAGTGCGATAAGATCAAAATCGGGCGCCGCGGAGGACCCAAGATCGATGCTTGAGGTCCTTGAGAGGTGATCGAGTTCCGTGGATTCGGTGATCAGCCGCCGCAGATCGCGTGACCGGTTGATCCCCAGCTTCTCGAAAATCGTCCGGCGATAGGCTTTGACCGTACCGGGCTTCAACCCGAGCGCTTGAGCGGCTTCATCGACCGTCTGGCCGTCGGCGACGCGATCGGCGACCGCCGCCTCGCCGGGCGTCAAACCGAGAGCCGCAGCTGCCCCTCCAGGCGGCTGGTCGCGATCCGCAAGGCTGCAACTGAGATCGATCAGCCGCCCGACCAGCTGGGAAGATCGACGCACCCCGGCCTTCTTCAGGGCGCCGTCCAGGGCGTCCTTCGCGGTTTCCCGTCCGACGCGCAGCCGGGCGGCGGCGCTCTCAAGCGTGGGTTCGTCGATCAATGCCATCGCGATCTCACGCTGCAGCGGACTGAGCCCGAGGGCCACCGCGGCCCGTTCGACCAGCACGCGCGATCGGGAGGGAGCAAACACCACCATGAGTACGCCGCGATTCAGGGGCGCCGAACCGAGCCGCATCATCGCCTCCGGCCATGGCGAGCGGCTATCGTGGGCTATGGCGATTGTCGCCAGCACACCATGGCGCATCGTCTTGACCCTACCCGTCGCACGGCCGAGCGTCGCCGCGCGGCTGGCCAACTCACGGCAATCGACGGATTCGGCCGGTTCCGGGATCCAGGACTGAAACCGCTCGGATCCGTGAATCAAGGCGCCGCGCGAATCGGTCAGAGCGAAGGCGATGGCATCGGCCTCCACCAACGCGCCCGTCGCGCCGTTGGTCCGGGATTCCGCCGCCGCCCGCAACAGACTGGCGAGGAAGACCGGATCGTCGTCGGCGAGGACCGCAAGCATCGGTCCAGCCTGGAGGAGCGCCAGTCCCAGCTGCCCATCCTGTACGGCGCGGCGCAGATCATCCCCGACAGCCCCGGTCGCGCGGTCACCAAGTTGGTCAATCGACGGACACTCGCTCACCGCGGTTCGCGCCCTCTGCGCCACGCCTCAGTCAAGCCGAACGCGTTAGCCTATCGAAGGAATGCGGAATATCGATATCGATTCGAATCCTAACCTAAGGCCTCACCAACGGTCCGCGTCAGATCAGCCCGCTCAGCGGCGAGGACGCGTCCGCGTACAGTCGCCTGGGCATCCGCCCGGCGAGATAGGCCTCCCGCCCGGCGATCACCGCGTGTTTCATCGCGCCGGCCATGCGGATCGGATCGCGGGCTTCGGCAATCGCCGTGTTCATCAGCACGCCGTCGCAGCCCAACTCCATGGCCACCGTGGCGTCGGACGCTGTGCCGACCCCGGCGTCGACCAGCACCGGCACCTTGGCCTGTTCGACGATGAGGTGAATGTTCAGCCGGTTCTGAATGCCCAGGCCCGAGCCAATGAGGGCGCCCAGAGGCATGATGGCCACGGCGCCGGCGTCCTCAAGCTTACGGGCGTAGACCGGATCGTCGCTGCAATAGACCATCACCTGGAAGCCCTCGGCGACCAGCAGCTTGAGAGCCCGCAGGGTCTCTTCCATGTCGGGATAGAGGGTCTTGGTGTCGGAGAGCACCTCCAGCTTGACCAGATCCCAGCCGCCAGCCTCGCGGGCGAGACGCAGGGTGCGCACCGCCTCCTCGCCCGTGAAGCAGCCGGCGGTGTTGGGCAGGTAGGTGAAGCGGTCGGGTCGGACATGATCGACCAACATCGGCTGACTGGGATCGGAGAGATTCACGCGCCGGAGAGCCACGGTGACGATCTCCGCGCCGGCCGCCTCGGCCGCGGCGGCGTTGACCGCGTAGTCCTTATATTTGCCGGTGCCGATGATCAGCCGCGACCGGAAAGTCCGCCCGGCCACCGTCCAGCTGTCGTCTTCCAGGGGGATCGATCCATCCATTATCCGCCTCCGATAAAATGCACGATTTCGATGCGGTCGTCGTCGGCCAGCAGGGTCGATGCATAGGCCGAGCGCGGCACGATGGCGAGATTGCGCTCCACGGCCACCTTGCGCGGATCAAGACCCAGAGCGACCACCAGGGCGGCGACATCAGGTATCCCATCGAAGGACCTGGCTTCGCCGTTAACCGTCAACCGCACCGTGTTCCGCTCCAGCCCATCTTCAAGGTCGCGGTCCGCTTGTGACCCCGACCCATGGCCGTTACAAGGCCCCCAGAAGGGCGCGGGAGCCGAATGTCGAAACCGATCTTTGTGCTCAACGGCCCCAATCTCAATCTTTTGGGCGTCCGCGAGCCGCACATCTATGGTCATGAGACCCTGGACGACGTTCGCGCGCGCTGCGAGGCGCGGGCGGCTTCGCTGGGCCTCGAGGTGGTCTTTCGCCAGACGAATCACGAAGGTGAACTGATCGACTGGGTACAGTCGGCGCGAACCGAGGCGTGCGGCCTGGTGCTCAACCCCGCCGGCTATGGACATACGTCGGTCGCCTTGCTGGACGCGCTCAAGAGTCTCTCGATTCCGATCATCGAGTGTCACCTCTCCAACCCCGCGGCGCGCGAATCGTTTCGTCATCACAGCTATGTTTCCCTCGCCGCTACCGGTGTGGTGTGCGGCTTCGGTCCGGCAGGCTATGAGCTGGCGATCGAGGCGGTCCATGGCCTGTGCGCCAAATCCTGACCGGAACCCAAGGTTCAGGTCCTCAATAGCAAGGCAATCCCGACGATGAGCCAACCCGATACGCCCAGCGCAGAGTCCCCGACGGAAGAATCGATCGACGCGCGTCTGGTGCGTGAGCTGGCCAATGTGCTGAACCAGACCGCGTTGAGCGAGATCGAGTTCGAGCGGGGCGACCTGAAGATCCGGGTGGCCAAGACCCTGACGGCGGCGCCTGTCGCCGCACCGATAGTCCTGGCGGCGCCGGCGGCGGTCGCCCAGGGTCCGGTGGAGGCGCCGGCCGCCACGCCCCCCCCGGCCTCGGCCAAGCCGGCCGGTGACGCGGTCAAGTCGCCGATGGTGGGCACGGTATATCTTCAGTCCCAGCCGGGCGCTCCACCCTTCATCAAGGTAGGCGACAGGGTCAGCCAGGGCCAAACTCTGCTGCTGATCGAGGCCATGAAAACCATGAATCCAATCGCCGCCACCGGCGCCGGAACCGTGCTGGAACTGCTGGTCGCCGATGGCCAGCCGGTGGAATATGGCGAGCCGCTCGTGGTCATCGGCTAAGGTCATGTTCGAGAAGATTCTCATCGCCAACCGCGGCGAGATCGCCCTGCGGATCCACCGCGCCTGCAACGAGATGGGCATTCTGACGGTGGCGGTGCATTCGGAAGCCGATGCCACCGCCATGCATGTGCGCCTGGCCGACGAAAGCGTCTGCATCGGCCCGGCGCCGGCCTCAAAGAGCTATTTGAATATCCCCGCCATCGTTTCGGCCTGCGAGATCACCGGCGCCCAGGCCATCCATCCCGGCTATGGTTTCCTGTCCGAGAACGCGCGGTTCGCTGAAATCCTCGCCGCCCACGGCTATACCTTCATCGGCCCCAGGCCCGAACATATCCGGGTGATGGGAGACAAGATCGCCGCCAAGCGCGCGGTCCAGGCGGTGGGTATCCCGGTGGTGCCCGGCTCCGAGGGCGCCCTGAACAGCGAGGCCGAGGCGCTCGCCGCCGCCGACTCCATCGGCTACCCGGTGCTGATCAAGGCTGCAGCCGGCGGCGGCGGGCGCGGGATGAAGGTCGCGCAAACCCGCGACGAGGTGGCCGAGGCCTATGGCACGGCCCGGGGCGAGGCCAAGGCCGCCTTTGGCGACGACGCGGTCTATATGGAGCGCTATCTGGCCCGCCCGCGGCATATAGAACTGCAGGTGGTGGCCGATAGTTTCGGCGCGGTCTGTCATCTGGGCGAGCGCGACTGTTCTCTCCAAAGGCGCCACCAGAAGATGATGGAGGAGGCCCCCTCCCCGGCCATCGACGCCGAGGCGCGGGCCAAGATCGGCAAGATCGTCGTCGATGCGGTCAAGGCCATCGGCTATCTGGGTGTCGGCACCATCGAGTTCCTTTACGAGAATGGCGAGTTCTTCTTCATCGAGATGAACACCCGTCTGCAGGTGGAACATCCGGTCACCGAAGCGATCACCGGCATCGATCTGGTGCGCGAACAGATCCGCATCGCCGCCGGCCTGCCGCTGTCCTTCACCCAGGACGAAGTAAGGTTCGAGGGCCATGCGATCGAATGCCGGATCAACGCCGAGAACCCTCGCACCTTCATGCCCTCGCCGGGCCTGGTCAGCGACTTCCACGCGCCGGGCGGCCTGGGCGTCAGGCTCGATTCAGCGCTCTACGCCGGCTATTCGATCCCGCCGTTCTATGACAGCCTGGCCGGCAAGTTGATCGTGCATGGCCGCGACCGCGCCGAGGCGATCGCCCGGATGAAACGGTCCCTGGCTGAGATGGTGGTCGGCGGCATCGAAACCACCATTCCGCTGTTCCAGGACCTGCTGCGCGATCCCGATATCATTGAGGGCCGCTACGACATCCACTGGTTGGAGCGGTGGATCAAGGCGCAGGGATGACCGGGACAGGCCTGTGTTGGGGTTCAACGCCGACGATCTGATCGAATGCTATCGCCAGGGCGTGTTTCCCATGGCCGATGCGCGCCATGACGAGAAGGTTTTCCTGGTCGAGCCGGCACGGCGCGGGATCATTCCACTGGATGCTCTCAAGATCAGCCGGCGGCTGGCGCGTACGGTTCGCTCGGATCGCTTGGAATGCCGCGTCGACACCGCGTTCGCCGAGGTGATCGAACTCTGCGCGGCCCCGAGGCCCGGGCGGATGGAGACCTGGATCAACCGGACCATCGAGACCCTGTGCCTTGAGTTGTTCGCCCGGGGCCGCGCCCACAGTGTCGAAACCTGGCGCGAGGGCCGGCTGGTCGGCGGCCTGTATGGGATCGCGCTGGGCGGAGCGTTCTTCGGCGAAAGCATGTTCTCGCTCGAACGCGACGCCAGCAAGGTGGCGCTGGTTCATCTGGTGGCGCGACTGCGGGCGGGGGGTTTCTCGCTGCTGGACGCGCAGTTCATGACCGACCATCTGCAGAGCTTCGGCGCGGTGGAAATCAGCAAGCTGGACTACCGGCGACGCCTGGCGGCGGCCCTGACCAGATCAGCCGATTTCCACGCCCTGCCCGCCTATGTGGCGGGCGTCGCCGCGCTGCAGGAGACCAGCCAGGCGTCATAGACGGGGTGTTTGAGCGCATTCAGGCCGGGAGCGTTGGCGAACATCCAACCCTTGAACACCTGTCTCGGACCCATGACGCCGCCCGACGCCGCGCCCGCGTCGGAGGTGATCAGCAGATAGGCGGAGGGCCGCGGTTGGGGATCGTCACCGCCTCGGGTGACACAGGTCTTCACCTCGAACACCAGGTTCTTGTATCGGACCCGTGCGCCGATCGGCGCGGCGAAGGCCATGGTTTCGGCGGAGACCTTGTCGAGAACCCTGAGCACCGCGGCCTGGGCGCGCGCCGGCACGGGCGGACCCACCAGCGCGACCACCTTGTTGGCGGGTTGGTCATTGTCGGCTTGATTGTCGGCGGCGTCCGGCGCCGAGGCGTCGGGAACAGGCGCCATCGCGGTGGCGGGTGGCGGCGTCGCGGCCGGGAGTGGCGCGACAGCGGCGGGAGGATGGCCACCCAAGTCGAGCGCCACCGGCGCGCGGTCGGCCTCCTGGGCGACAGCCCCCGCCACAATCAGGCAGGCGCCGACAGCGAGCGCCGAGACCCAGGCCGCGCGGACTATCCGGGCGTCCATGGTTCGTAGTCGCCAGACGCCTCGGCCCGTTGGCCGCCCCGCGTGATTGACCCTTTCGGGCGCCAGGCCCATTTGGTTCCGGTGAGGTTGGGCTTGTGATCGATTTCCCAGGCCCGCCGCTTCAGTGGTTCACGGGTCGGCGG
>JANYFU010000443.1 GCA_025359665.1 Caulobacteraceae bacterium | reverse complement strand
CCAGGCCCAGCTCAGCGCGCCCAGGGAGAGCTTGGCTCCCGGCAGGTCCTCTTCAGGCCGTACGGCCACGAGGTCGGCTTCCGGAAGCAAATGCGCCAAATCAATCTCCCTATGGGCTTGTCGCGTTGAGCTTCGCGCGCTGCGCGGCAACCTAGGGGGTCGGAGCGGCGGGGACAATCGGTGGTCGGGATATTCGAGGGATGTTCCCACGGGCATGGCGGGGGCGCCTAAACCGCGTCGGCTTCGAAACAGGGGATCGACGGGTCGATGTGATGCCAGGGCTGGGCCGAGGCCGTCCAGATATGCGCCATTGGCGTGAAGGCGCTGGGGTCATCCAGGCTTCCCACGCTGATTGGGATTGTCTCGGGGTTGCTCTCGTTCAGCGCGGAAATTCGCGTGCCGCAATCCGCGCAAAACAAGCGAGCCACGCGCGCGTTCCGATCCGATGTGCTCCAATACGCCCGCGGTTCGCCTTTGGTCAGCCGAAAGGCCTTCCTGGGGAATCCGATGACGGAGGCAGGTGTGCCACCTGACAAATACTGGCAGTCGCGGCAATGGCAGAAGCCGCCGCCGATCGGTCTTGCGGCGATGGCGTAGCGTATGGCGCCGCACAGGCATCCGCCGGTGATGTCTTGCATACCAATCTCCAATTCGTGGGAAAGCGCCGACCGGAGCATCGCTCGCACGGTCGAAACGCCAATCACGCTATCTGGGGTTATCGGTGGCGGCAAGAGCGGCGCGGCGTTCCATGATCTCATGGACGTTGCCGCAGGGGGCATGAAAGGCTGCGTAGCGGAAACCGCTGCGCGCATTCTGGGCGGGGTTTTCGTGGATGAATTCGACGCCCATGCCTCTCATGCGTTGCATGGCGAGATCGATCGACGGGACTTCGAAGACACAGATCGTCGCGGCGCGGTCGGCGTGCCGCTGTTTGTCGGCGGCTTCATCGCATCGAAAAACATGAAAAGCCGCCCCCGCCAGATCGAACACCAACTGGCTGGCGGCCTTATCGACGAGAGCCAAGCCGATGACGTCGCGATAGAAGCGTTCCGCCTCCTCGAGGTCGGGCGTCAGAACCATGATCAATCCGAGCTTCAACGACGGCCTCCGTGGAAAAATCAGTTGAATTCGGTCGGGACGCGCCTGACGGTCGAACCGTAGAATCCCATCGCGGCCTGAAACGCGGCCGGCTATCAATCCCGTCTGGACGGCGCGACTTTCCCGTTTGGACGCTATCTGGATTACAAATTGGACGCTACGATTCCACTATCCAGGTCCCGCCGCCGCCTCGAGCATCAGCTGGGCGCCTTCAAAATCGAGATAGGCGAAACGCTCCTCCGGTCGTTCGACCAGGATCGTGACGCCGAACACCTCGGTGTAAATCCTGAGGGATGCAGGCAAGTCGGCAACATCCAGCTAGAGGAGATTTATCATGGCCAAGGACTACGGTGTCAGGCGGGGCCGCCGGGGCCTGTTCGGCGTAGTCGCGGGTGTCGTGGGGGCGGTCGCCGTCGCCGCCGTCATCGCGCAGAACTGGATCCAGCACCGGCAAGAGGGCATTGCCGACTACAAGGCCTGGATGGTGGCCGGACCCGCCTGCGCGGCGCCCGCGAAACCCGGGTTCGACGCGACCGCTGGAGATCACGGCCAGGACATGGTCCTCGACGACGTGAAGTTCAGCCGCGCCCATGGGGCCGTGCTCTGCACCGACATCAACGAAGATGGCGGCCGCGGCCAGGTGACGTTCCCGGTCTGCCAGTTCGACCGTCCGGGCATGATCTCGGTCACCACCCGCAAGGGAACCAGCTGGTTCTGGGCCGGCTTCATCAGCCCGGCCACGATCTCGGTCCAGCACGACGTGCCCAGCTGCGTGATCGGCGCCTCCCGCGACTTCGGCCACACCCTGATCTACGACCGGCCGCGGAAATAGCGCATGTCAAACCGCGAACAACCGCGTGATGGGCGCCCCCAAGGTTCAACGGCGGCCGAGGGTATCCTGGGGTCTTTTCCGCGGCCCGGCGTGGCGGTCGTTTTCGGCGCGACTGGCGGTATTGGAGGGGCATTGGTCGAAGCCATCCGGGCCTCGGAAACGTTCGACCACGTGGTCGCGTTGGGCCGGAGCACTTCGCCCGCCATCGACCTGCTGGACGAGGCCAGTCTCGAAGCCGCCGCGGTGTTCGCCGCAAAACGGGGTGAGCTTCGCCTGGTGATCGATGCGACGGGATTTCTGCACGATGATGACCAGGGTCCGGAAAAGAGCTGGCGCCAACTCGACGCGGCCAGGCTCGCTCGATCCTTCGCGCTGAATGCGATTGGCCCCGCGCTGATCATGAAGCACGTGCTGCCGCGGTTGCCGCGGTCAGGTAAGGCCGTGTTCGCGACGCTGTCCGCCCGGGTCGGAAGCATCGGCGACAATCGGCTGGGCGGTTGGTACGCCTACCGGGCGTCCAAAGCCGCTCTCAATCAACTCACGCGCACCGCCGCCGTTGAACTGGCCCGTCGATCTCCGGCCGCGCTGTGCATCGCCCTGCATCCGGGCACAGTGGCCACCGCTCTATCCGCTCCGTTCGCGGCGACGGGGTTGGATGTCCATTCCCCCTCGGCTGCGGCCGGCCACCTGCTCGCTGTCCTCGATCAACTCGGCGCGGACGCCAACGGCGGGTTCCACGACTGGCGTGGCCAGCCGATACCTTGGTGATCCCATGGCCCGAATGCGTCGCAAGGCTGACCTGCCGATCAAAACATGCGTCATTTGTGGCCGGCCTTTCGCCTGGCGCAAGAAATGGGCGCGCGATTGGGAGGCGGTGAAGCATTGCTCCGACCGCTGTCGCGACGCTCCTAGCTCGCATCGAGCGCTTCCCCGTCCTTCGTGGCCGTGAGACGCCCGGGCACGAGCAGAATGACCGGCAGGATCAACGCGTAGACGATTATCGTCACCACCACCGTTGGAATGAAGCCGCCATGTTTGTCATATATCCACGTTCCCAGCAGATCCCCGGCCCGCACCGAGAAGTAGTAGAAGGCCAAGAACAGCATCATCATCATGCCTTGGCAGCCGCGAGGCGCTGAGCGGATGACGAGGTCGACCAGGGCCGCCTGGGCGATGCTTCCCAGGATGCCCATAGGCGCCGCGGCGACCAGGGCGCCGATCGCATCATGCACCAGAAGAAGGGGTGTCATCTGGAACACCGCCAGCCCGAAGCCTATCCACAGCAGCCGACGCAGCGCCACCTTCTGACTGAGCCAACCGTAAAGCGCGTAGACCGGAATAAACGAGCCGAAGAAGATGCCCTGCCATGCGCCCCATTGGGCGTCGCTCGCGTGCAGGTGATCGACGATATGGTACTGCAGCACCGTGCCCGTTGCGGGCGCGAACTGCCACAGCAGCTGGATCAGCATGGCTGGGTAGATCGGCCAGTGCCGCGCGATGCGCTTCAGATCCTGCACGGGGTGCGCGGCGGGTCGCCGGTCGCGGGCTTCGTCGAACACCCATTTCGGCCCGAAGACGCCAAGCAGGGCGATCGCCAGCATCAGCCCCGCGGCGCAAAAGTACAGAATGCGGGCCGCATCGGCGGCGCCCTGCCCCTCAAGCGCCTGACTCAGCATGCCGCCGCCAATGAAAGAGATCAGGTCGGGCAGGGCGCTGCCGATGCTGATCACACTGCTCATCTGGCCGGAAACGCCGTGCTTCTGAGCCAGGGTGTTGGTGATCCCGTAAGCGGCGCTGGCCACCATCCGGAATGCCATCGTGGCGACGAACAGTCCGCCCAGGAACACCGAATAGGTCGGGCTCGCCAAGGCCATCGCCCCGTAGATCATGGCGGTTGCGGCGCCGAACACCAGCAGGTGGGCGCGGTCTCCGCCGCCGAACGGGCTCCAGCGGTCGCGAATGAAGCCGAAGACGAAGCCCACGATCAGGGGCAGGCCGATCCACAGCTTGAACACCGCCAGTTCGTTAGAGCGCAAATGCATCCGGTTCTTGAGGAAGAAGGTGACCGGAATGTCGATCATGCCTCCGGCTGGCCCGGAGAAGTTCATCAGCACCAGCAGCAGGCCGCCAAAGGCGAACGCCTGCAAGCGCCGCCTATCGGACAAGCCGATGGTCGGAGCAACACGGGAAGATCCGGCGGGTGGATCTGCGGAAATCATTCCTGGACTGCCCCTTCGCCTTTGACGAACAGCGGAACATGGCCCCACACGCCCGCGCCGAGGCTAGAGCACCAACGACGTGTTGCCAATCGAGGACCAAGGCCACGCGCCACCAGCCTTGGCGGCACACACAGTCTCGTCGAACACCGGGCCTCGGTCGAAGGACCCGACACGCGTGCGCCGGAGGGGCTGTTGCGATTGTCGATCGGGCTCGAGAATGTCGACGATCTCAAAGCCGATCTCGAGCAGGCGTTGGCCGCGGGATGAAGTGAGAACAACTATCCTTTCACCCGCGGCAGGCCGATTGCATGAACCGCACTCCACCGAGCGCGAGATCGGCGGAGAACGCGCGGCCGATCGCCACCACGCCGATGCGCCGCAACCGTTGGGCATTGAACGGAACATCGGTGCGGTGGGGAATAAAGTGGTCGAACGGCAGATGCACCATCCGCCACTGGGCGTGGGCCGTGAAAATTTGGCGATAGGATTGCCACGGCCTAGTCAGGGCGTCCGTCCGGAGATGAACGCCATACGCCTCGCCATCGCCGAATACGTCC
>JANYFU010000428.1 GCA_025359665.1 Caulobacteraceae bacterium | reverse complement strand
AGAGCGCCCCGAGATCGCCCTGGAGCGCCCCGTCGCCGCCCCACAATCGCCCGTCAGTCTCCCGGCTATGCGCGAATGATCGCGGCCCGCGCCTAACCCTTCGGCCTGGTCGCCGCCGTGGGTGCGGGCAATCGCCCGGTGATCCGCCAGATCGGCAAGGGGGTCAGGCATTGATGATCGTGGGCGTCCCACCACGCGCCGGCGCGGTCGCATTTCTCCACCGGCCACACGAACCACCATTGATAGGCGGCGGCCGTCAGGCTGGAGACGAGGAACAGGCCGAGGACGATGTAGGTGGTGTTGGCGATCAGGCGGTGCATGGGCGCTCTCTTAAAGAGCCGGCTCCGGCTTGCAAACTACGCTGATCGCGTTATTGGCGGTGCGCTTCGGCGGAGGTTTTGAGGTCAATGAAGATTCTGGTCCCTGTGAAACGCGTGCTCGACTACAACGTCAAGGCGCGGGTGAAGTCCGATCAAACCGGTGTCGATCTCGCCAACGTGAAAATGGCGATGAACCCGTTCTGTGAAATCGCCGTGGAAGAGGCGATCCGCCTGAAGGAAAAAGGCGTGGTCACCGAGATCGTCGTGGTCTCGATCGGCCCGATCCAGGCCCAGGAAACCATTCGTACGGCGCTGGCCATGGGCGGCGATCGCGGCGTGCTGGTCCAGACCGACGCCGACCCGGAACCCTTGGAGGTGGCCAAGCTGCTCAAGGCCGTGGCCCTGGTCGAGCAACCGGGCCTGATCCTGATGGGCAAACAGGCCATCGACGGAGACAACAACGCGGTCGGCCAGATGCTGTCGGCCCTGCTCGACTGGCCCCAGGCGACCTTCGCCTCGAAGATCGAAGTGTCGGGCGAGACGGTGCGGGTCACCCGCGAGGTCGACGGCGGCCTGCAGACTCTGGAGCTCGACCTGCCGGCCGTGGTCACCGCCGACCTGCGTCTCAACGAGCCGCGCTATGCGTCGCTGCCCAACATCATGAAGGCCAAGAAGAAAACCATCGAGATCAAGGCCCCGGACGATTTCGGCGGCCTGGCCGGTGGTCATCTGAAGGTGATGAAGGTGACCGAGCCCGCCAAGCGGGTGGCCGGCGTCAAGGTCGAGAACGCCGCCGAACTGGTTGCCAAACTCAAGACCGAAGCGGGAGTTATATAGATGGCCGTACTCGTCGTCGCCGATCACGACAATGTCTCGCTGAAAGACAACACCAACAAGACCGTCACCGCCGCCCTGGCCCTGTCGCCGGATGTGGATGTGCTGGTGGCCGGCCAGGGCGTCGACGCCGTCGCCGCTCAGGCCGCCAAGATCACCGGTGTGCGCAAGGTGCTGACCGCTCAGAGCGACGCGCTGGGCAAACAGATCGCCGAGGCCCTGGCTGCGTGCGTGACGCCGTTGATGGCCAACTATGACGCGGTGCTGATCCCCGCCACCTCGGCGGGCAAGAACTTCGCCCCGCGCGTCGCCGCCTTGCTGGACGTGGCGCCGATCTCCGAGATCATCGAGGTCAAGGGACCCACCACGTTCGTGCGGCCGATCTACGCCGGCAATGCGCTGGAAACGGTGGAATCCAGCGACGCCAAGAAGGTGATCACTGTTCGTGGAACGGCCTTCAAGGCCGCCGGAGAAGACGGTTCGGCCGCCATCGAGGCGGTTGATCCGGGGGCGGGCGCGCCCAAGACCCGGTTCATTTCCGACGAACTGGTCAAGTCCGACCGCCCGGAGCTGGCGGGCGCCAAGATCGTGGTCTCGGGCGGGCGGGCGATGGGTTCGGCGGAAGAATTCCACCGGGTGATCGAGCCCCTGGCCGACCGGCTGGGCGCGGCGGTGGGCGCCTCCCGCGCCGCGGTGGACGCCGGCTATGCGCCCAACGACTATCAGGTCGGACAGACCGGTAAGGTCGTGGCGCCGCAGCTGTATATCGCCGTGGGTATTTCCGGGGCGATCCAGCATCTGGCCGGGATGAAGGATTCCAAGGTCATCGTGGCCATCAACAAGGACGCGGACGCGCCGATCTTCCAGGTCGCCGACTATGGCTTGGTGGCCGATTACAAGACCGCCGTGCCTGATCTGATGGCCGCGCTGGGCGACGCTGGATAAAATTGCGACAGATACCCTGTCGCTGCATTGCAGCAAAGTCTTGGCGTTGGCGGCGAGGGGTGTGTAAGAAGACCGTCATAAATGTGGGCGCGTGATAATGGCGGATATCCGGACGGTCGGTGTGATCGGCGCGGGGCAGATGGGCAGCGGTATCGCCCATGTCTGCGCCCTGGCCGGCTATGATGTGTTCATCAACGATGTCGCCCCTGAACGGATCGCGGCCAGCCTCAAGCTGATCGAACGCAATCTCACCCGCCAGGTGTCGCGCGGCATCGTGTCGGAAGCCGATATGGACGGGGCTATGTCCCGGCTGAAGCCAGCCGAAAGCCTGGCCACGATCGGCGAGACCGACCTGGCCATCGAGGCCGCCACCGAGAACGAAGAGACCAAGAAGCAGATTTTCCGGGCGCTACAGCCACACCTGGGCGCCCATACTCTGCTGGCTTCCAACACGTCATCGATCTCCATCACCCGCTTGGCCTCCGCCACCGACCGCCCCGAGCGGTTTATTGGCCTGCACTTCATGAACCCGGTGCCGTTGATGAAGCTGGTGGAGATCATCCGGGGTATCGCCACCGACGCCGGCACCTATGAAGTCGCGGTCGGCTTCGCCAAGTCGCTGGGCAAGACCACCGCCAACGCCGAGGATTTCCCCGCCTTCATCGTCAACCGGGTGCTGGTGCCGATGATCAACGAGGCGATCTACACGCTCTATGAGGGTGTCGGCACGGTGGACGCCATTGACACGGCGCTGAAACTGGGCGCCAACCATCCGATGGGCCCGCTGGAGCTCGGCGATTTCATCGGCCTGGATACCGTGCTGTCGATCATGAACGTGCTGCATGACGGCTTGGCGGATTCCAAATACCGACCCTGCCCGCTGCTGGTGAAATACGTCGAGGCCGGCTGGCTAGGCCGCAAGGTCGGCCGCGGCTTCTACGACTACCGAGGCGAACGCCCGATCCCGACACGCTAGAGTTTTCGTCGCCCATGACCCAGATCATCGACGGTCTTGGCGATCTCGCCGATCGCTATGATGTGCTGCTCTGCGATATCTGGGGCGTGATCCACAATGGCCAGAACGCCTTTCCCGTCGCTTGCGCGGCCCTGGCGCGCTGGCGGGCCGAGCGTGGGCCGGTGGTTCTGATCTCCAATTCGCCTCGTCCGTGGCCCGGTGTCGCGGCCCAGTTGGACGAACTTGGCGTTCCGGGCGAGGCCTGGTCGGTGATCGTCACATCCGGCGACGCCACCCGGGTTCTGCTGGCCGACCGCGCGCCCGGTCCCGCCTGGCGTATCGGTCCCGAACGCGACGATCCGCTGTTCGAGGGGCTCGGGTTGGCCTTCACCGACGTGGGCGACGCGCGGTTCATCGCCTGCACCGGCCCCAACGACGATGAGATCGAGACCCCGGAGGACTACCGGGCGGTTCTGACCCGGGCCGCGGCGCTGGGCCTGGAAATGGTCTGCGCCAATCCCGACCGAGTGGTGCAGAGGGGCTCGCGGCTGATCTATTGCGGCGGCGCGCTGGCGGAACTCTATGAGACTCTGGGCGGCGCGACAGTGATGGCCGGCAAGCCGTTTGGCCCGATCTATGACCTCGCCCTCGCCGAAGCCGACCGTGCTCTCGGGCGCCCGCACGATCGGGCGCGAATCCTGGTGATCGGCGATGGCGTTGTCACCGACATCGCCGGGGCGCAGGCCCAGGGTTTCGACCGCCTGTTCATCGCCACTGGTATTCATGGTCAGGAGGCCACTGGCCCCGGCGGGGAACTTTCGGCCCCGGCCATCGACGCCTTGCTTGCCAAGTCGGGGCTGAGCGCCAATTTCGCCATGGGTGACCTGCAATGGCGCGCGCCGGCCCAGCGGGACTCTCGCCAAAAGCGCGGAACCCGATAGAAGATCGCGAGACCTGCGATGGGCGTCACGGAGGATGACAGGCGGTGAGCGGATTGTGTCTTGAGGATTTGAGCGTTGGACAGAGCGCTGAGCTGGCGCGCGAAGTCCGGGAATCCGATCTCGCCGCCTTCGCGGATGTCACCGGCGACGACAACCCGGTCCATCTGGACGAGGCCTACGCCATGACCACGCCGTTCGGCGGCCGGATCGCTCACGGCATGTTGTCGGCCGGCTACATATCCGCCCTGATCGCCAAGAAACTCCCCGGTCCGGGCGCGATCTATCTGTCTCAGAGCCTGAGCTTCCGACGGCCCGTGCGTATAGGCGACGTGGTCACGGCCCGGGCCGAGATC
>JANYFU010000008.1 GCA_025359665.1 Caulobacteraceae bacterium | reverse complement strand
CAGGCAAGCGTCGGCGATCCGAAGGGCCGCGGTGGGATCGCGGTCAAGGACCATCAGCGCCAGATCGGCGAGGCCCTGGGCCTTCCACGCCCGGCCCGGCCGGGCCGGCGGACGATAGCCGTGCTTGCGCAGACCATAGACCAGCAGGGTGTCGGGCTTGGTGGGTGGTTCGCCGCCGATATCGGGCGCGGCCATCAGGGTCGCGGGCGGCGGCGTGACAGGGATGGGCCGACCCGGCAGGTCCGGATCGGCGAGGCCGAACCTGGCCAGAACCGTCGGGGCGATATCGAGCAGGCCCGCGCCGAGGAAGCTGTCGTCCGGGGTTACGGTGGCCCCGGCGGCCAGGATCACGCCGGGCGCGCCACGCCAGCCTGGCGAGACAATCAGCACCTGGGTGTCCGGCCCGGCGAGGCTGGCCAGACGCCCGATCAGGCCGTCCAGGAACCGGAACGCCGCGGGAATCACGCCGGCGAATATGGGGTCTTTCCGGCGCTCGAACGCGAAGCGCGCGCGCGCCAGCCAGGGGTGATGTACGAACACGGCGGCGGGCGGGCCCTGTTCCCGTTCGGACAGCATCCACACCGCCGCCGACTGGATCGTCGAGGCGCGCGCCAGGCCAAGCCCGATCATCGGCAAGGCGTCGTCGCGGGTCTGGTCGATCTCGGCAAGCGCCGGAACCAGCGGCGTAAGCATTTGCGCGGTGATATTGAGGGGGTGGACACGCCGGGCGCGCAGGGAGTCGCGAAGGGCGTCCGGAACGCAGCGGCGCGGCAATGCCCAGTCGCCGGGTCTTATCCCGCTGGGGTCGGGAAAACTCTCGTCGATATGGATGCCCTGCCACTCAGTCCCGGGTCGGCTGGCGCGCCAGGCCACCGATCCGGTCGACACCCCCGCCGCTTCGAGCCGCGCCCACAGTGGCGGATAGCGCCATGACGCCTTGCTGGTTGGACGCAGGCCGCCTGGCCACTCCTCCAGATCGCGCCACACCCCATGGACCTCGGGCGTCAGTCCGGTGGCGATGGAGGCCCATGCCGCCGGACCCAATGTGAGGGGCGCGCCACCAAGCCAGCCGGCCACGCCGCGCGCGCGCAGCGCCGCGAGTTCGGGCAGCGTCCCGGACCGGGTCATGGCGTCGAAGCTCGCCCAGTCGAGGCCGGCGGCGCCAATCAGGAGCAGTCTGGTCATCAGGGGCTTAGAACGGTAATCGCCGCGACATGGAAGAGATCACCGTATCGCTCGCCACCGATCAGGAGGCGCGCGCGTGCTTGGCGCTGTTGCCCGAGGTCAAGGGCGCGGCGGCGGAGCTGTTGATCGCGCGGCGGCGCGGAGCCCTGGCCGGCGCCGCGGCGATCTTCTGGCAGAGCTGGGCGACGCCCGCCGGGTTCCCCATCACCATCCAGGTCGTGCCCGCCGAGCGGCGGCATGGCGTGGCGCGCCGCCTGCTGGCCGGCGCCGCCGACCTGGCGGCCGAGGAGACCGATGGTCTTTGGTCTTTCGACGCCTATGCGGAAGACAGCGACGCGGCGCGCTTCGTTGAGGCGCTGGGCTTTCGGCGCGAGCGCCGGCAGCATTTCTTTCAGGCCAGAATCGACGCTTTGCTCGAGAACATTTCGCCGCTGCTGACGCGACTGCGGCGGCGCGAGGGCGCGGTATCTCCGCCACGCATCGCACCGCTCGGCGAGACGCCGCTCGATGAGATCGGCTGGCTGGTCTCGGCCGAACTCGGCGGCGGGCCCTTCAGCGCCCAGGCGCGCATGCGAAGCCAGACAGCCCCCGAAAGCTGGGTGAAGGATCGCTCCCAGGTGGCCATGGTCGGGGACCAGGTGGCGGGGGTGATCCTGTGGCGGATCGACGCGGATGACGTTGCGGTGGTCGACGCCCGGGTGGTGGCCGCGCCCTGGCGTGGCGGGGCGATCAACCTGACCCTGCTGGAAGCCGGGCTGCTGCGCGGCAAGGCGGAGGGCTTGACCGAGGTGCGCTTCCACTGCGACGACACCGTGCGGGATACGATCAGCCTGGCCCGCCGCGCTCAGGCGCGCGAGGTCGCGACCAAGGCGGCCTGGTATCTGCCGTTCTCGGCCGAATGAATTCCCGCCAGCGCTGGGTCAGGCCGTGAAGGCAGGTCTTGATCCCGCCGACAGCCACCGGAGACGACCGATCCTACCGGTTCCCGATAACGTCACCCAGACATCGCGCATATCGTGGCCGCCGAACGCCAAATTGGTGGAGAAGGGGTCTGGAAACGATATCAGCGACGGCGCCGCGCCGCGGTTGACGATCTTCACGGCCCCCCGTGGCAGCACGCAAACGCAAATGCCTCCGTCCGCCTGGACCTTCAGGCTGTCGGCGATGGCGCCCTGGCCAAGGTCCGCGATCATGCCGTCCGCCCGCGGACCCGCCGGGGTCAATCGGCCAGGACCGGTGATAGTAAAAGCGTAGAGGCTTCGGACGGCGCTGACGTAAAGGGTTCGTCCATCCGGAGATAGGCCGATCCCGTTGGGCGCGTCCATCGATCTCACGCGGCTGATGAAACGGCCATTGGGCAAGGCGTAGTAGAGGCCCCCGTCGACGGGGGTCTTGCCGATATCGCTTATCCACATGGCGCCATGCCGGTCGAAGACCAGATCATCTGGCGCGACAAGGCGGCGCCCATGCGCGGAGTCGTAGAGTTGAGTGACCCGTTTGGTCTTGAGGTCCAGCCGTTGGATCATGCCGCCCGAGTGATCTGGCGGCGGTGGTCCCGGGACGTTCAGGCCGTTGATCTTCTGGAAGCTGAACCGACCGCCGTTGTTGGCGACATAGATCGCGCCGTCCGGGCCGACAGCCATTCCATTCGGTCCGCCCGTCAATTGGACGACGGTATCCACGCGGCCGCCGGGCCACAATCGGCTCACCATCCTGCGTTCGATCTCGACGAACAGCAGCGAGCCGTCGTTCATGGCTATCGGCCCTTCGGGAAACCGTAGGCCCTCCGCGACGATCTTGATGAGAGGCTGTAACGACGGACCAGCGCTCGCCCCACCCGCGCCGGCGGCCGCCAGGCCCGCCAGCATTATCCGCCGATCCAGACGCGGTGTCCGGCTGGCCGATGTCATGACACCGTTGGCGCCGCCGGCGCTCGCCGCTCGCCTGCAACGACAGTGCGGGCGAAGCGCGCGTGATAGTCTGGGTGTTCCGTTCCCATCGCGCGATCCCACCAAGTGAAGAACAGCGCATAGTTGCCGCCTTGTTCGTGATGCAGATCATGGTGCGTCACGGTCTTGAACCAGTCGAACAGCGGACGCCCGCGGCGATCGGCGGGAAACACCTCGTAGCCGGAGTGATCGATCATGTTGTGGACGACCTGGAACAGCAATTCGGCGAAAGCGATTCCTGGCGGCGTGGGCGTCAGCAGCAGCCACAGCGGCAGGAACATCGATTGCACCAGCGCTTCGCCGAAACTGAAGCTGTAGGCGCTGAAGGGTGTTGGATTGTGCGACCGGTGGTGTCGCAGGTGCAACGCACGGAACAGCATAGGCTGATGCATCAGCCTATGCGTCCAATAGAAATAGGTATCGTGCGCCACGAGCGTCAGAAAGAAGGATGCGAGCACCCACAATGGCTCGCGAAATCTGGGAATCTCTCCAAAGAGATGGGCCAGGAAAGGGCCTGCTAGATAGATAAATATCACCATGATCAAGGTTGAGATCAAGATCATCATGATCGATGTGATCAGTTCCGCCAGATATTGCCGTTTCGGCGGTCGGTCGACGCGGATTTTACGCTGCGGGGCCACTCTGGGCAGAATCTGACAGCAGAGTAGCCATATCAGCGAGCCGAGCCCGAAATAGCCCACCAGCCTCGGTGAGGCGTACAGGCCCTCCGCCTC
>JANYFU010000322.1 GCA_025359665.1 Caulobacteraceae bacterium | reverse complement strand
GGCGCTGTCGGGCTTGTCGACGAAGAAGTCGGCGGCCACGGCGGTAATGATGCCGCAGGCCTCGGTCATGCCATATCCGGTGTTGTGCCGGGCGGTGGCGACGGCGAGGCCCAACACCGGCTACGGCATGACCGAGACCTGCGGGATCATCACCGCGGTCTCGGCCGATTTCTTCGTCGACAAGCCGGCCAGCGCCGGTCCGGCCATGCCCGATTTCGAGGTCAAGTGCGTCGATGACGAGGGCGCCACGGTGCCCAAGGGCGAGGTCGGCGAGCTGTGGGTGCGCGGCGCGCAGGTGATCAAGGGCTATATCAACCGTCCCGACGCCACCGCCGACAGCATCACCGATGGTTGGCTGCACACCGGCGACATCGCCCGTCTCGACGAGGACGATTTCATCTTCATCGTCGACCGCAAGAAGGACATGGTTCTGCGTGGGGGCGAGAACGTCTATTGCGCCGAGGTGGAGGCCTGCCTCTACCGGCACCCGGCGGTAGCGGAGTGCAGCGTGTTCGGCGTCGCCGACGAACGTCTCGGCGAGGAAGTGGCCGCGGCGATCTACCTACGGGCCGGACACGCGCTGGACGGCGCCGGGCTCAGGGACCACTGCGCGGTGATCATGGCCAAGCACAAGATCCCCCGCTATCTGTGGATCGTCGGCGAGCCCCTTCCCCGCAACGCCAGCGGCAAGTTTCTCAAGCGCCAGCTGCGCGAGACCCTGCCCTTGGCCGAAGCGGTGTGATCTAGCGGACCGCGAGCAATATTCACTCCAGCGTCGGGGCGAAATGTCCGTCGAAAGCGCCCTTGAACATCTGAGGGATGGAACCGCGCCCAGCGTCGCGCGGGCGGTCGCCGAACTGAAGGACGCGGCGCGTTCGGGCTCGCCCGAGGCGCCTCGGCATCTGGCCACCCTGGCGGCGGCCGGCGTGGGCATGTCGCAAAGCTGGGTCAAGGCGCTATCTAGCCTGTTCGCCGCCGCCCTGGCCGGTTCGGCTTCGGCGCGCGGCCAGCTGACCGTTCTGTCCGCCTCGCCACCGCCCAGCGCGGGCGCCGAAAGCGACCCGAACTACTGGCGAAGGCTTTGCGCGTCCGTCCATATCGAAGATTGGTTGAAGCCCTGCGAGAAGAAGGTGCTCAACACCTCGCCGCACATGGTCGCTATCGAGGATTTTCTACCCGGCCGCATCTGCGATTGGATCGTCCATCGGGCGAACGACAATCATTCAACCGGCCAATATTCGAGCGCCTGGGCGTTCGACGTCGTCGACAGCGATGTGGTGCTGCTGCTGACGCGCCAGCGCATCGCCGCCACGGTCGGCGTGCCAGTGGCCGCGCTGGAGACTTCCAGGCTGTTTCGCTACGGGGCGGACGGGTCGAAGCCCGAATTTCATCCAGATCAACGCACCGCCGTGACCTTTCTAGTCTACCTCAGCGATGCGTTCAAAAGCGGGGAGGCTCCGTTTCCAAATCCGAGCCTCAGCCATCGGGCGCGCCCTGGCGATGCCGTGTATTTTGGCGACCCGGACGTCGCCGAGGCCTCCGACCCCCGCGCCATTCATGAGGATCTGGCCCGGACGCCCGGCGAAAACGCCGAAAAGTGGGTGTTTTCTCAATGGATGCGCGATCGGGCGTGCGCATAGAAGCAAATTCCGCCTATGTTCCTCAGCGTCGCCATGACCGTGAGGGATGAATGCGCGTTCGATTTTACGGAACCCGAGGATCGATAGCGACGCCGGGCGAGGCGACGGTGCGCTACGGCGGCAATACCTCATGCGTCACCGTGCGCTCCGATGGCGGCGCGCTGGTGCTGCTGGACATCGGGACCGGCGCCGCGGTGCTGGGGCGGGAACTGATGTCGGAGGGGGGCAAGCTGCGCGGGCACATCCTGATCGGCCACACCCACTGGGACCATATCCAGGGCCTGCCGTTCTTCGCGCCATTGTTCGTTCCGGGCAACGAGTGGCACATCTACGCGCCGCGCGGTCTGCGCCAGACGGTGCACGACACCCTGGCCGGCCAGATGCAGCACGCCTACTTCCCCATCGATCTCGACCAGCTGGGCGCGAATATCCACTATCACGACCTGGTCGAAGGCACGCTGCGGATCGAGGACATCAGCGTCACCGCGCAATATCTGAACCACCCGGCGCTGACCCTGGGATATCGCCTGGAGGCCGACGGCGCCTCCGTGGTCTACGCCACCGATCACGAGCCCCATTCGCGTCCGCTGGCCGAGAACCCCGGCCCGATCGAGGGCCAGGACCGCCGCCACGCCGACTTCCTGGCCGGGGCGGACCTGGTGATCCACGACGCCCAGTACCTGGCCAGCGAATATGCCACCAAGGTCGGATGGGGCCACAGCACGATCGAATATGCGATCGCGGTGGCGCGATTCGCGGGGGCCAGGCGGCTGGCCCTGACCCATCACGACCCGCAACGCTCCGACGACGCCCTGGACGCGCTGATGCGCGACCTCGGATCCGGGGCCGGCGACTCCGGCCTGGAGATTTTCGCCGCCGCCGAAGGCCAGGAGATCGAGCTTCGCGGAGACGCGCTCCAGAGCCCGATCAAGGACTTCTCCGCCGAGAAGGTGGTCACCCA
>JANYFU010000314.1 GCA_025359665.1 Caulobacteraceae bacterium | reverse complement strand
GGCCGCCGGCGACCACCCGGTGCAGACGGCCTGGCGAGAGTTGGGCGTGCCGCAGTGCGGCTACTGCCAGCCGGGCCAGATCATGCAGGCGGCTTCGCTGTTGAAGGATAGCCCGCACCCCGCCGACGATGTGATCGATCGCGCGATGGCCGGCAATATCTGCCGATGCGGGACCTATCCGCGCATCAGGGCCGCGATCCGCCTGGCCGCGGACCGGAACCGCCCGGCATGAGCGGAATCGAGAATGTCAGCCGGCGAGGCTTCGTGGCGGGGCTGGGGGGCGGATTGATCCTGGCTGGCAATCTGATCGCCGGAGGCGACGCCTCGGCGGAGGACGCGCCGAAATATGGCGCCGACGCCGATAGAAACGGCTGGCGGGACGATCCTCGCGTGTTTCTGGCCATCGACGAGAGCGGGCTGGTCACCCTGACCAGCCATCGCCAGGAAATGGGCCAGGGGATCAAGACCAGCCTGGGACTTCTGGTAGCTGACGAGCTTGAGGCGGATTTCGAACGCCTGCGGATACTCCAGGCCGATGCCGACGACACCCGCTATGGCAGCGAGGACACCGATGGCTCGCGCAGCATGCGCCATGCCTATCTGCCCATGCGCAGGGTGGGCGCGGCGGCGCGGATGATGCTGGAGCAGGCGGCGGCGAACCGTTGGGCTGTGCCTGTGACCGAGGTGCGCGCCCGCAACCACCGCCTCGTCCACCTTCCTTCCGGCCGCAGCCTCGACTTTGGGGCCGTGGCCAAGGCCGCCGCGGCCCTGCCGATTCCCGCCAGGGAGAGCGTGCGTCTCAAATCTCCCGCCGATTTCCGCTATATCGGCAAGGAAGGCGTCACGGGCGTCGATCTGGCCGACATGACCGTCGGCGCGGCGCGCTACGGGATCGATGTCCAGGCCCCGGGACTGTTGTACGCGGTGGTGGCCCGCCCGCCATCGCCGGGCGGGACGGTGGCCCGGTATCACGCCGCGGCGGCACTCAAGGTCCCGGGTGTCCTCAAGGTGACCGTATTGGCGCCCGCGAAGCCTGGGCCGAACTACCAGCCCCTGGGCGGGGTGGCGGTGGTGGCGCGCAACACCTGGGCGGCGCTAAAGGGCCGCGAAGCTCTCGAGATCGAGTGGAACCCGGGACCGAACGCCGCCTACGACTCCGGCGCCTACCGCGCAACGCTGGAGGCGGCGGTCGCCGGACCGGGTCAGGTGATCTATTCCAAGGGCGATATCGAAGCGGCCCTGTCCGGTGCGGCCCGGCGGGTGACGGCGCAATACTATCTGCCGCACCTGGCCCATGCACCGATGGAGCCACCCACGGCCACCGTTCGCGCCACGCCCGGCGGCGGCTGGGAGGCCTGGTCCAGCGTCCAGGATCCCCAGGCGGCCCGCGATGTGCTGGCCTTCGTACTGGGCGCCAAGGAAGAGGACGTCACCGTTCACGTCGCCCTGCTGGGCGGTGGCTTTGGGCGCAAGTCGATGCCTGATTTCGTGGCCGAGGCGGGGATGGTTTCGCTGGCCATGGGCGGCGCGCCGGTCAAGGTGACCTGGACCCGTGAGGATGACCTGGCCCACGACTATTATCACACCGTCTCGGTGGAACGGCTCGAGGCGGGCCTGGACGCTTTGGGCAAGGTCGTCGCCTGGCGCCATCGCAGCGCCGCGCCAACCCTGGATTCCAGTCTGGGACCCGACACCAGGCATGAGAACGCCGACGAACTGGGCATGGGCGTCACCAATTCGCCGTTCGACATCCCCGTGGTGCGGCTGGAAAACCCCGAGGCGCCGGCGCTGACGCGGATCGGCTGGTTCCGGTCGGTCTCCAATGTGCCGCACGCCTTCGCCGTCCAGTCGTTCGTCGCCGAGCTCGCGGCGGCGGCGGGGCGCGACGCGCGAGACTACCTGCTCGAACTGATCGGGCCGGCGCGGCGCATCGATCCGCGCACCATCGGCGACACCACCAACTATGAGGAATCGCCCGACCTCTATCCTCTGGACACCGGCCGGCTGCGCCGGGTGATCGAGGTGGCGTCGGAGGGCATAGGCTGGGGCCGGACACTGGCCAAGGGTCGCGGCATGGGCGTCGCCGGCCATTACAGCTTCATGAGCTATGCCGCCTGCGCGCTTGAGGTCGAGGTGGACCCCGACGGCCAGATCCATGTGCCGCGCGTGGACCTCGCCATCGATTGCGGACCGATCGTCAATCCGGACCGCGTGCGCGCCCAGGTGGAGGGATCGGTGATCATGGGGTTGGGCGTGGCGATGAGCGGCGAGATCAGTTTTCGGGGCGGCCGGGCGCAGCAAGGCAATTTCGACAGCTACGTCGTGCCGAGGATCACCGCCGCCCCCAGGGACATTCGCGTTCATCTGATCGCGGCGGGCCCGACCTCATCGATGGGCGGGGTGGGCGAACCCTGCATGCCGCCGGTAGCCCCCGCTCTATGCAACGCGCTGTTCGCGGCCACCGGACGGCGCATTCGCGACCTGCCGATCGGACACCAGCTCAAGACCTGAGCGCCGGCCATGGCGTCGGCGAGGAATTCGAGAGATAAGGACGCTCTCTCCAACGCCTGACAGGAGCGCCTTCGGTGATCGACACCATTCTTGTCGCCGTCCTGATAACCTCGGTGGTGCTGGGCGTCGGCGGCGCCCTGACCAATGTCGGAATGTGGTACCGGCGGTTGCGCAAGCCGAAGTGGAACCCGCCCAACTGGGCGTTTGGACCGGCCTGGACGATCATCCTCGGCCTGGCGGCCTGGGCAGGCGTCCTGGCCTGGACCCATGCGCCAGACACCGCCACGCACTGGCGGATCGGGCTGCTGTTCGGGGCCAATATCGCGCTGCACATGGCCTGGAGCCCGCTGTTCTTCAATTTGAAGCGGCCTGACTGGGCCCTGATCGAG
>JANYFU010000247.1 GCA_025359665.1 Caulobacteraceae bacterium | reverse complement strand
ATGACCCCGGCGCCTTCAGGCCCATGGCGCATATCTGGACGGCCTCGGCCCAACCCTGGCATCACATCGATCGGTCGATTCTCTGTTTCAAGACCGACGCGACGTAGGCGACACTCCCGCGCGCGTTGGATCTCGTTCAATTGATTTGCGAAATCTCCGATACGATCTCGAAACGGCTACCGGCCACCCGATCAAGGGCCGCCAGGAGGCCCGGAACCAAGGGTAACAAGGCGCCGAGCGCGTTCGACCGCGCACGAATGACGATGACGCCGAACGGCGCCGTCGTCAGGTTCTGTTGGGCTGGCAGGTTTTGATCCACCGTGATGAAAACATCAAAACTCCCGCCGATCCGCGCCATAAGGGCGCCGTTGGTCAGGCCGGCCCAACCGGCCCGCGGAACCGTCGTGACCTTGTAGCCGGTGAGGTGGTTGGCGAGTTTTCGGGGCAGGCACTCGTCCAGCAGCACGCGCAGGGTCAGGCGGCCTCGGTCGTCAGGCGCATCCGCGCCTTGTCGAGAAAATCCAGAACCTGGCGACGGCTGACGGTTGGAAAATCATCGAGGAAGTTGTCGATGGTCTCGCCGGCGGCGAGATAGTCGGTCAGCGTCTTAGCCGGCACGCGGGTGCCTTTGAAAACGGCCTCGCCGCCGAGGATATCCGGATCGCGCGTGAGCAATTCAACGGCCATAGATCACGGATAGCAATGTCCGCTTTCGCGAGCAAGCAACACAAAGCATGTCATCGCCGTGAGCGACCGTTCGCCGATCATCGATTGTTCCCATCGCCCCGACCCCGTAGGTTGCCACGAACTCGCGGACGACAGCGCGATGAGTCCGCGAGGGCGAGCCCATAGGGAGATTGATTTGGCGCATTTGCTTCCGGAAGCCGACCTCGTGGCCGTACGGCCTGAAGAGGACCTGCCGGGAGCCAAGCTCTCCCTGGGCGCGCTGAGCTGGGCCTGGTTCGAGGGGGCGCGCGACCCCTATGTGATCCTGATCATCATCTACATCTTCATGCCCTATGTGGCCTCGGTGATGGTGGGCTATCCGCACGGCGACCCGACCAGGGGCCAGGAGGTGATCTCGCAATGGAGCCAGTATTCGGGCTGGCTGACCATGGCGACCGCGCCGTTCCTGGGCGCCTCGATCGACCAGATGGGCCGGCGCAAGGGCTGGCTGATGCTGTGCGTGGGGATCATGGCGCCGCTGATGTTCGCGCTGTGGTGGGCCAAGCCCGACGGCTCGGTGCTGCCGGTCGTCACGGTGATGCTGATGACCATGATCATCGGCATTCTGTTCGCCTATACCGAGGTGCTGCACAATTCACTGCTGATCAGCGCGGCCGGGGTCGGCGGGGCGCACAAGGCTTCCAGCCTGGCGCTGGCGATGGGCAACGCCTTCGCCCTGGTGCTGCTGGGCTTTTCCGCCTGGGCCTTCGTGCTGCCGGGAAAGGTCGACTGGGGCTTCGTGCCCAAGACCGCGCTGTTCGGGCTCAATTCGCTGACACACGAGCCGGAGCGGATCGTCGGGCCGATGTCGGCGATCCTGCTGGTGCTGGGGACCATTCCGATCCTGCTCTACACGCCCGACGTCAAGAGCACCGGCGTGTCGATCCCCCGGGCCTTCGCCAACGGCGCCAAGTCGCTGTGGCGGATGATCATGACCGTCAAGGACCACCGCGACGCCTTCATCTTCCTGGTGGCGCGCAGCTTCTATGTCGACGGCATGACCGCGGTGCTGACGTTTTTCGGCATCTATGCGACCGGCGTCATGCACTGGCATGCGCTGGAGATGCTGATGATCGGCATCATCCTGACCGTGCTGGCGGTGATCGGCGGCTTCATGGCGCGATGGTTCGACGCGGTGCTCGGGCCACGGCGTTCGGTGCAGCTGGAAATCCTGATGTCGCTGGCGGGGATCGTCGCCCTGCTGGGTATGGCGCCCGACCGCATATTGTATTTCTGGGCCTATGACGCATCGGCGCACGCGCCGCTTTGGAACGGGCCGTTCTTCCGCACCCTGCCGGACCTGGTGTTCATCCTGATCGGCTTTTCCAACGCGGTGTTCATCACCGCCCACTATGCGTCGAGCCGCACCCTGCTGACCCGCCTGACCCCGCCCGACCAGACCGGGGCGTTTTTCGGCGCCTATGCCGTGTCAGGCACCGCGACGGTGTGGCTGGCACCGTTCATGGTCAATCTGGGCACCCGGATGTTCCACAGCCAGCAAGGGGGATTCGCGATGATCGCCATCCTGCTGGCGGTGGGGTTCGTGGGGTTGCTGTTCCTGGGCAAGGGTGATCGAGGCTTGGCGTGATCGATCTGCATTTCACGCCGACGCCGAACGGGCAGAAGATCAGCATAGCGCTCGAGGAGGTCGGCGCGGCGTACCGGCTGATCAACTACGACATATTCGAAGGCGACCAGCACACGCCGCGGTTCGGCAAGATCAATCCGAACCACAAGCTGCCGGCCATCGTCGATCACGACCCGCCTTTCGGCGGCGGACCCTTCGCGGTATTCGAGTCGGGCGCGATCCTGCAGTACCTCGCCGAGAAGACCGGGCGATTGCTGCCCGAGGACCCGCGCCAGCGCGGCGTCGCGATCCAGTGGCTGACCTGGCAGGTGGCCAATCTGGGTCCAATGGGCGGACAGGCGGCTCACTTTCTTCGCTATGCGCCCGAGCGGATCGACTATGCGGTCGAGCGCTATACCAATGAGGTCGCGCGCCTGACTCGCATCCTGGAGCGGCGCCTTGTCGAGGCCGACTATCTGGCCGGCGACACCTATTCGATCGCCGACATCGCGACATGGCCGAGCTTCGCCTTCGGCGTCGACGCCGCCCAATACCCCAACATCCACCGCTGGTCGGC
>JANYFU010000239.1 GCA_025359665.1 Caulobacteraceae bacterium | reverse complement strand
GGTTCGCCTCTGACGAAGACCCCGCCGACGGTCATCTGGCTCGCCGCGGCCAGAACTGGTTCTTCGACTATGACGCCGCCGCCACCGACGACAACGAACCCGTCTACCGCCTGGGTGACCACAGTTTCGGATTGGGAGACTATGTGACCATCACCGACAACACCGGCCGGCCCCTGACCTACAAGGTGACCGAGGTGGCGACGGTCTGAGCGCCGCTCCGCCATCTTGCTCCCTAGGGCGGGCTCCTCCACACTGCCGAGGCTCAAACGGCCAGGCGAGTGAGCGGGGAGATGGAGGCTTTGACGAACGGGCGCGCGCCACCTTTCCCGATCATCGTGGGCGTGGCGGGTCATCGCGACATCGTCCCGGAGGCCGAGGCGGACCTGCGCGTCGCCGTACGTGCCGTGCTGATCGGGTTGAGGGCGCGGTTCGGGGAGGCGCTGCACCTGATGTCGTCGCTGACCGACGGCGCCGATCAACTGGTGGCGGATGTGGCGGAGCACCTCGACGAGGAAGGGACCGGCGCGCCCGTCAAGTTGATCGGCGTCTCGCCGCTGCCGTTCGCCGCCTACCGCGAAAGAACCGCTAACAAGGCCAAGCTCGACCATCACTGGGCGCGCGCGACGCTGCGGCTGGAACTGCCCGACCTGTGCACGCCTTCGGCCTCCGATCATCACGATATCCGTTATGAACAGCTGGGCGTGCTGCTGTCGCGTCGAAGCCACCTGTTGTTGGCGCTTTGGGACGGACTGGCGCCGGGGGAAGCGCCCAATGTCCGCCGCGGCGGCGTGGCGGCGGTGGCGCGGATGCGGCGCGAGGGCGAGGAGGCCCTGGCCGGTTTCAGCGACAGCCTGCTGTTTCCCAATGGCGTCTCGCGCCTGGACGTCAGCCCGCGAGGACCCCTGTTGCATATCGTCGCCCCCAGAGTGCGGGCCGCTGGCGCGGTGCAGGTCCCGGGGTGTGCGGATGCGAAGACCGGCGACTGTTTCCTGCTGGAGGGCGCCGGCGAGGATTCGGGCGCCGCCCCTAAGCCGGTGGCGCCGGGCGAAGTGTTCGACGGGCTGAGCGAGGCGGCGCGGCACGATTTTGATCAACTGCTGACCCTTAACGGCCAGATCGCCCGATTTCGCGGGTTCGACGCCCGGATGTTCGACAAGCAGGTCGGCTATCTGACTGTCAGGGATGTGGCGGAACCCGCCGGGCCGCCCGGGGCTCATCTCCACCGGTTGCGCCAGTGGCAGGCGGCGGCGGACACCGCCTGCCAGGTGTTTCAACGCCGGCTGCACGGTGAACTGACGCCCGAGGGTTCCCCCGCCGCGATGATCAAGAGGGGCTGGGCGGTGGTGCGCGACGCCCGGCGGCCGCCGCATCTGGGGATCGTGTTCGGCTATGCGGTCCTGGTTCCCGTCGCGGTGCTGCTGTTCGAGACCTATGCCCATCTGATGCACTCGCCGGTGGTGCTGGGCCTCTACCTGTCGGTGTTCGCCGGCGGCGCGGCCTACTATCATTTCCGGGTCCGCCGCCACGAGTTGCAGAACCGTTTCCAGGACTACCGCGCCCTGGCCGAGGCCATGCGGGTGCAGCTGTTCTGGGCGGCGGCGGCGACGCCCGAGGCCGCGTCGGACAACTATTTGCGTAAACAGGGCGGAGAGCTGGGCTGGATCCAGTTCGCCCTGCGCGGCCCGGCGCTGTGGTCGATGGCGGCGGCCCTGGCGCTGGGCAAGCCTTGCCGCGAGCTGGTGACGCGGGGCTGGATCGAGGATCAAATCCAGTTTTTCGGCAATCCCGGGGCTGGCCATGGCAAGGCCGCGAAACACGCCGAAGCCGCCGAACGGGGAGGGCGCTGGGCGAGAAGGTTCCTCGCCACCGGCCTGGCGTTCTCCGCCTCGCTGGCCCTGATCGAGGCGGCGAAACTGATCGTCGGGCCGCATGGCCGGATGCTGGGCGTCGATCTGGGCGGAGTGATCGAGGCGCGGGAATGGATGCTGGTCATGGCCGCCACGGCGCCGGCCCTGGCCGCGTTCTTCAGCCTGTGGGTGGAGCTGCGCGCCTATGAGGCGCAGGCCCACAGCTACGGGCTGATGGGTCGGATCTTCAGACGCGCCCGACAGGTGACTACCGGCGTCGATGAC
>JANYFU010000603.1 GCA_025359665.1 Caulobacteraceae bacterium | reverse complement strand
GGCGTCCGACGGCAGAGCCGCGACCAGGGCGGCGTGATCGGTCTCGGCGTCGTGGGTGGCCACCGCCACAGCCGTCCACGGATCCATGCCGATCGCCGCCAGGGCCTGGGCTGGATCGTCCCGGCGATAGGCGACGCCGGCCAGCGGCGGCGGCTCGACCGGCCCCTTGGGCCGCACCAGCGTGGTTTCGCAGCCCGATTGAGCGCCCAGCACAGCGATGGCCAGCGCCGTGGGGTCCGATCCCAGGACGATAAGGCGCGGGACGGGACCGAAGCGCTGGCCGAAGGCGCCCTGCCAGGTGGAAGGAGGCGCATCAGCGTCGGCGCACGCGCGCCGGCTTCCGTCGCTGAGCCAGATCGCGGGGCGCCGGGCGGCGGTCAGCGCCAGAAGATCGCGGACGGCGCTGTCGTCCGGGGCCAGGCGCTCGAGCTGAATCTCTATGCGCGCGCCGCACAGCAGGCGGATGTCGGGCCAGGGACTGCCCTGGCCATAGACCAGGCGCCGAGGCACGCCGTCGGCTAGCACTCCCGCGGCGTGCGCGACCACATCGCCCTCAAGGCACCCCCCCGACAGAAAACCCGTGGCGCCGCTGGGTCCTACAGCCAACTGCGTGCCCACCGGGCGTGGGCCGCCGCCGTCCAGAGCGACAATGGTCGCCAGCGCTATGCTCTCGCCGAGGGTTCTGGCGCGTTCAAGAGCGGGTCTGACGTCGTCGGTAAGACCAAACAGAGGCCACTCGGGCAGGGAATCCAGCATGGGTCTCCATTAAGGTTTCATCAACGCCGTCGATACCGCTTCTTTACATATGGGTGTTTAATATCCTTGCCATGAACCCTCTGGTTTCCAAACTTGGTCTCGGAGCGGCGCAGTTCGGTCTCGACGGCGGCGCGCCGAACCGAGGTCGATCGCCGGAAGCCGAGGTGCGAGAGATGCTGAGCCTGGCGGCGCGGGCCGGTGTCGGCGGCCTCGACACCGGAGCGGCTTCCAACCACGGCGAGGCGGTGATGGGGGCGGTGATGCCCCGGCCCGCGACCTTCGCCGTGACGGTTAAGGCGGCCCGAGGCGACCGGGGACCGGCCTATGTGGAGGCCGAGGCGCGCGCCTCTCTCGCCCGCCTGGGCCTGACCAGCGCCGACGCGATCATGGTGCAGGCGGCCGGAGATTTGTTTTCGCCCTATGGCCTGGCGCTATGGGAGCGGCTGAAGGCGCTGCGCGACATGGGCCTGTTCGCCAAGGTGGGGATTTCCGCCTACGCTTCCGACGATCCGGTGGGCCTGGCGCGGCGTTTTAAGCCCGATGTGATCCAGGCGCCGGCCAGCCTGCTCGACCAGCGGTTGCTGGTCGACGGTTCCCTGGCGACGGTGCGGGGCCTGGGGGTCGAGGTTCACCTGCGCTCGATCTTCCTCCACGGGCTGCTGTTCCGGCCCCCCGGCCGGGTTCCCAACGAAGTGCGGGCCGCGGCCACGCGCCTGTCCCGCGCCCGGCGGATGATCGCCGAGGGCCGCAGCGACCCGCTGCAGGCGGCCCTGGGCTTCGCCCTTTCGCGCCCCGAGGCCGACGCGGTGATCGTCGGCGCGGCCAACGCGGCGGAACTTTCGGCCGTGATCGCCGCCGCCGCCAGCCCGCCGCCCGACCTGGACTGGGACGACATGGCCATCGAGGACCCCGAGGCCTTGGACCCGAGACGCTGGGCGGCGGCCTGAGACGTTCCGTCGCTTGACAGCCGCCGCGGGCTTCCTGTTAAGGTTCGAAAGGACACAATGCAGGGAAGTCGCTGTGAAATTCTCGCTATTGCTCGCGCCGGTTGCCACTCTGGCTATGGTTTCCAGTTTAGGTGCGCCTGTCTCGGCCATTGCTGAAGAGCAGGCGACGATCCAAGTGATGTCAGCGCTCTATGGGCCGGCCAACTCTACTCGCCCTCTGAATTTTATGTCTCGATTGCAACAAACCTGTGGCGGCTTGGCGAGCTATTGTGAAGCTTATTGTTCAAACGCCTTCGTCGGTCGAGGGCCTCGCGGTCTCCGCCTGCCGTTCGGCCCGGCGTCCGTGTGCCGCGTGACCTATCGCTGCGGCGCGTCGGCGACCCTGGTGACCGACGCCGAAAAGAACGACCTGATCGTGCTGTCCTGCCGCCAGCGGCCCTGACCATAGGACCGGTCGCCAACCTCCTGGGTGTGGTGGCGGTGCTTCGGTCCGGCGCGCGGCGCGACGCCGTTCCCTCCGATCCGCTGCGGCTGATCTTCTGGGAGAACATAGGCTATCTGATCGACGACGACCGCCGCCAGCGGTTGTTCGAAACCTTCGAGGCGACGGTGGGGTTCAACCCGGCGGCGATCATCGCTGCGGACGGCGCGGCGCTCCTGGCAATGGCGAAACAGGGCGGCATGCGGCCAGAGACCCGCGTCGAGCGCTGGCGGACGATCGCGCGGATCGTAATGGAAAAGTGCGATGGCGATTTGAACGCCGCCCTGCGCGCCCTGCCCCTCGTCAAGGCCCGCGCGCTGCTCAAGACTTTCCCGGTCATCGGCGATCCCGGCGCCGACAAGGTGTTGCTGTTTTCAGGCGTCGCCGCCAAGCCGTGCCTGGAGTCCAACGGCCTTCGTGTGCTGGCGCGGCTGGGGTTGTTCGCGGAGCAGGCCAGCTACCCAGCCTCTTACAACGCGGCGATCACGGTGCTCGTCAACCGGGGCCAAGCGGACCGCCAATGGTTGATGGACGCCTATCTGGGCCTGCGCGAGCACGGCAAGACCCTATGCAAACGCGGGGAGCCCAACTGCGTCCCCTGTCCGCTCGATACCGTCTGCGGCCATGTGGCGGTGGCGGCTCTGTAGCGTCGCGGCTAGGCTTGGTCTGAACCTGGGCGGGCATGCGGCGTTGGCTCTCATGCCGACCGCGCCGTTGTCGCCCGGACTTTAGGCGGATACATGACTACCGCGCCATTCTGGACGCAGTCTCCCGCGGAAGCGGCTTACGCCTTGGACTGCGGGGTCGAAGGCCTAACAACGGCCGAAGCCGCCGCGCGGCTGGTGAAATTCGGCCGCAACGCTGACGCCCAGGCTCGCAAGGCCGGTGTGATCGCCGCGTCGGTGGTTGCCGGACTGACCGGCGATATGCCGAGCGCGCTGATCATCCTGGTGATCCTGGCCGCGTCGGTGACGCTGGACACCGTTCAGGAAGGCCGCGCCACGCGGGCCGCTGAGGCGCTGCGCCAGTCGGTGGCCATGAAGGCCGAGGTCAAGCGCGACGGGGCGTTCGTCTCCGTGGACGCCGAGACGGTCGCGCCGGGCGACCTGTTTCGGGTGGCGGCCGGCGACATCATACCGGCGGACGCTCTGGTGATGAAGGCCAGCGCCTTCATGGCCAATGAGGCCGCGCTGACTGGGGAGCCCTATGGCTCGGTCAAAAGACCGGGCGTGGTCAAGGCCGTGACGGCGGCGGAGGCCAGCAATGCGCTGTTTCGCGGGTCGGTGGCTCAGACTGGACAGGCCGTCGCCTTGGCGGTCGGGACCGGCGCGAATACGCTGTTCGGAAAGGCGGCTCAATCCCTGAACGCCGCCGGAGCCATTTCGCCCTTCCAGCGGGATCTGCGGCAACTGGGCTTCCTGGTGGCGCGGGCGACCGGCGTTCTAGCCCTCGGCGTGCTGGCCGCCAACGTCCTGTTCGGCCGACCCCTGATCCAATCGGTGATGTTCTCGGTCGCCCTGGCCGTCGGGCTGACGCCCGAACTGTTGCCGATGATCACCACCGTCACCCTGGCGCGTGGCGCGGTGCGGATGTCGCGCAAGAAGGTCATCGTCAAGCGATTTGCCGCGATCCACGATCTTGGATCGATGACGGTGCTCTGCACCGACAAGACCGGGACCTTGAGTTCGGCCGAAATCGTGCTGGCCGGCAGTCTGGGTCCGGATGGAGAACCAAGCGAGCGGCCATCGCTTCTGGCGGCCATCTGCGCCAGCCTGGGCGGCGACAAGGGCTCGCTGGATGACGCCCTGGCCAAGGCGAAGCCCGCCGCGGCCTCAGCGAGGCCAGCTTCCGTTCGACTACCAAGGAAGGATGGGCGCGGTTCTGGCCGAAGGCCCCGAGGGCAGGATGCTGATCGTCAAGGGGGCTCCCGAATCGGTGCTGAGCGCCTGTGTCGTCACGGTTGGCGGGACTGCCTTCGACGAAGCGGCCCGAGTCGCCGCGACGAAGCGCGTTCAAGCCCTCGCCGCGAACGGTCTGCGCGCCGTGGCCATCGCCTCCCGATCGTGGTCGGGGCCATCGCGCGACCCCACGGCCGACGATGAGACCGGCCTTACCCTGGAGGGCCTGTGCACCTTCGCCGATCCTCCCAAGGCCACCGCACCGGCAAGTCCGGGTGGCTGCGCGCGGCGGTGCTGGGGGCCTCGGCCGCAAGCTTCGCGGCGGGCGCCGCCGCGCCCCTGTTGGTGACGGCGGTCGCCCCAGCAGCCAGCGTTATCCCGCTGGTCTCAGCCACGTCGTTGGTCTGCCTGGCCGGTATGGGCGCGCTCGCGGCCCGTAC
>JANYFU010000138.1 GCA_025359665.1 Caulobacteraceae bacterium | reverse complement strand
TCGGCTGGACCTGCGGCCTGACCATCTATCTGTCGATCGCCGTCACCTTCGCCAGCCTGGCGTTCTGGCTGGCCGGCGCGCGCAGCCTGGCGCGCGACCTGACGGAGTTCGTGATCCTGATCTCAACCTATCCGGGCTCGATCTATTCGGGCGCCAGCAAGCTGATCGCCTATAGCCTGCTGCCGGCGGGTTTCATCGTGCTGACGCCGGTCAGCCTATTGCGGCGGCCGGGTCTGCAGACCCTGGTCATCGAGGTGGTCGCGGTGCTGGTCTATGGGATGGTGGCGGCCGGTTTGTTCAACCTTGGCCTGGGTCGGTATCGGCGCGGATCGACGCCGATCATGGCCGGATAGGCGAGGGCGCTCGATGATTTACCTGGTCCGGCATGGCCAGACGGTTTTCAACGCCGAGAGCCGGCTGCAGGGCCGCCTCGATTCGCCGCTGACCGAGCGGGGGCGAGCGCAGGCGCTGGCTCTTGGCGAACAGTTGCGGCGGCTGCTGATCGAGCCCGAGGCCGTGGAGATCGAAAGCAGCCCCCAGGGCCGCGCGAAAGCCACCGCCGAGATCATCCGGTCCAGCCTCCCGGCCCGGAGCGCGATTCGATTCGATGAACGTCTGCGCGAGATTTCGCTCGGGTCGTGGGAAGGTATGACGCAGGGCGAGATCGAAGTCCGCTGGCCGGGCGTGTGGCGGTCCACGGTTCGCCAGAGCTGGCTCGAAACCTGCCCCGACGGCGAACCGTATGCGGCGGCGGAAGGCAGGCTCAGGTCGTGGCTGGACGGCGTGTCTTGGAAGGCGCCGCGCGTGGTGGTCAGTCACGGCGTTGCGATCGGTATCCTGCGGGGTCTCTATCTGGGGCTGAGCCGCGCGGCGATGCTGGAGTTTCCCGTGCCCCAGGGGGTGATCTGGGCGATCGGCGACGGGGAGGTGCGCCCGGTCGAGGTTTGACTGAAAGCAAGTGCCGGCGCCGGGGCTTTTGCGATTCCAGGGCCTGTCGGCTATGAAGGCCAGGAAACCTGGGGAGGGATTCGAACCATGGACGTGAATAGCTGGTGGAATAGCGCGGCGCCGTTGATTACGGCCGTGGTGTTCAAGGTCGTCGGCGCCGTCGTGCTCTATATGGTCGGCCGGTGGCTGATCGGATTGGCGGTTTCCCTGCTGTCCCGCGTGCTTACCGCGCGCAATTTCGACGCCACCCTGCAGCGCTATATCGCCAACATCCTCGGCGTGGCCCTCAACATTATTCTGGTGGTGGCCATCCTCGGCTACTTCGGGGTGGAGACCACCAGTTTCGCCGCCTTGCTGGCCGGCCTGGGCCTGGCCGTGGGTGCGGCCTGGTCGGGCTTGCTGGCCAATTTCGCCGCCGGCGCCTTCCTGATCATCTTTCGTCCCTACAAGGTCGGCGACTATGTGGTGGCCGGCGGGATCGAGGGCACGGTCACCGAGATCGGGCTGTTCAACACCGTCCTGCTGACGCCGGACAACGTCACCACTATCGTCGGCAACGCCAAGGTGTCGGGCGACACCATCAAGAATTTCAGCGCCCACGCCTATCGGCGGGTCGAGAGAACCGCCCAGCTGGCTTTCGGCGTCGACGCGCTGGACGCCATCGCGCGGCTGAAACCGGCCCTGGCCGCGATCCCCAATGTGGTCGCCGACCCCGCGCCCGACGTCGAGATCCTGGACTTCAACACCCTCGGAACGGTGCTGGCGGTTCGTCCCTATTGCCACACCGATCACTATTGGCAGGTATATTTCGACACCAACAAACTGATCGCGGCCACGTTCGGCGCGGCTGGCTATCCCGCTCCCTATGTGGTCCAGGAACATCGCGAGGGTCCGCCCGCGAAATAGGCGTTTGGACGTTGTCAGCGCCACGGGGCTATTCCCCACGGCGCGGTTTCGCCTAGTCTGGCCGAACGATTTGGTATCGCGGTAGGGTCGGTAAAATGGCGATCATGACCAGGGCATGGGGCTTGATCCGACAGCACGGCCCGAACGCGGCCCTCGAAGTCGTGGTCAATTTTCTTGGACCCCTGCTGATCTATGACTACGCCAAACCACATCTGGGCGATGTTCAGGCCCTGATCGCCTCTTCGGCCCCGCCGATTCTCTGGAGCCTGATCGAGTTCGCCCGCAAACGCCGGGTCGACGCGGTGTCGATGCTGGTTCTGGCCGGTATCGCATTGTCGCTGCTGGCTTTCGTCGGCGGCGGCGGCGCGCGGTTTCTTCAGCTGCGGGAGAAGCTGGTCACGGTGGCGATCGGGCTGGTGTTCCTGGGATCGGCGGCGATCGGCCGACCGTTGATCTACTATCTGGCGAGGGCGGGGCTGCAGAGGCGCGGCTCATCGGAGCTCGCCGAGTTCGAGGCTCTGCACGACAATGTCTATTTCCGGCGCACAATGGCGATGATGACCGTGGTCTGGGGCGCCGGGCTGCTGCTTGACGCCATGGCGGGCGTGGCGCTGGTGTTCACCCTTTCGATCCACGACTATCTGATCGCCGGCCCTGTGCTGGGTTACGGGACCATGGGTTCGCTGGGGCTCTGGACCTGGTGGTACGCCCGCCGACAACGCGCCAAAGGCGCGGCCCGCCGCGTAGCCGACGCCGCCGCGGCGTCATCCATGGCGGAGACGCCCTCCTAAATCGTCCACCGTCACTTGCCGACGTTGTGGGTCAGCAGGTCGCGTACGTCGTGGTGGATGTCGTCGTGGTCGTCGGATTTGGCGAGGATCGTCGCCACGACGATCGGGCCGGCCGACGGTCCCCGGACTTCGTACCCCGCCGCCTTGTAGCCGTGAGGGCCAGGGATGTCGCTGGCGAGGATATAGGTGGAACGCACCCCCGCGCCCTTCTCGGCCACCCGAATCTGGGCGCCGCCATCGTTGGCGTTGACCGTCACCCCGCCCAGCGCGCCGCCGCCGATCTGGACCGTGGCGTGATCACCGGAATGGCCGGCGCCGTCATGCGCATCCACATGCACGCCGGGGGTGTCGACATTGGTATGGCCGCTTTCAGTGCCGTGGATGTGAATCCCCGGCAGGTCTATGTCGACGCGTTGTTTGTCGGAGCCGCCAGGCGGCGTGGGTGGGGAGGGCGCCCCAGGCGGTGACGGTGGGGTCGGCGCGCCAGTCATAGCCGTCGGCAGTTCGGCCTTGAGACCGGTCTCAATGGGACCCAGAACCTCGCGAGGGTCCTTGCCGTCAAGGCTGATGAGCTGGAGCGTGACCTGATCGCCGGCGTCGGTGGCGTAGGTACAGGTCTTGCCGTCCGCCGCGGCGCTCTTGCGGTTGAGATCGCCCTGGCTGTCAGGGCAGTCGAGAGTGGAAATCGTTTTCGGCGCCGGCTTGGGTTTGGGATGTGGGGGATTGCACGCGGCCAGCGCCAGGGCGCCAAGCCCCAACGTAGCGACTATCAGCCCGTAGGACTTCATCGATTTTTGCATGACCCTCGCCTCCGTGACCACCACGTTCCGTCAAGGATCATGGTGGCCAGGGGGCGACGCCGGGTCCAGTGAATTAACCGTAAGGGCCCAAGGACCTCAAAGTCTATTGCTGGCCGGGACGGGCTCCAGATCCCTCGCGGCGGGCGAGGAACGCCAGGCGTTCGAACAGAGCGATATCCTGCTCGTTCTTGAGCAGGGCGCCATGCAGGGGCGGGATCAGTTTGGTCGGGTCGCGTTCGCGCAGGACCTTGTCGTCGATATCTTCGACCATCAACAGCTTGAGCCAGTCGAGGAGTTCGGACGTGGACGGCTTTTTCTTCAGGCCTGGCACCTTGCGCATGTCATAGAAAATCCGCAGCGCCTCGGCGACCAGCTTCTGCTTGATCCCTGGATAGTGCACGTCGATGATGGCGCGCATGGTCTCTTCCTCGGGGAAGCGGATGTAGTGGAAGAAGCACCGGCGCAGGAACGCGTCGGGCAATTCTTTCTCATTGTTGGAGGTGATCAGCACCACGGGCCGTATCTTGGCCTTGATGGTCTCATTGGTCTCGTAGACGTAGAATTCCATCCGATCGAGTTCCTGCAACAGGTCGTTGGGGAATTCGATGTCAGCCTTGTCGATTTCGTCGATCAGCAGCACGGGGCGTTCGGGGGCGTCGAACGCCTCCCACAGCTTGCCGCGCTTGATATAGTTGGAGACGTCCTTGACGCGCTCGTCACCGAGCTGGCTGTCTCGAAGCCGGGTCACGGCTTCATATTCATACAGGCCCTGCTGGGCCTTGGTGGTGGACTTGATGTGCCAGGTAATCAGCGGCGCTTCGAGAGCCTTGGCGATCTCATAGGCGAGAACGGTTTTTCCGGTGCCGGGTTCACCCTTGATCAACAGGGGCCGTTCCAGGGCGATCGCCGCGTTGACGGCGATCTTCAGGTCGTCGGTGGCGACATAATCCGCCGTGCCTTCGAAACGTTTGCTCATTCAGGGGCTCCGAAAGAGGCTGCCCGCCTCTCAAACAGGTGTTCAAATCCAGTCTCACCCTAAAGCCCGCGCGCCGACATTCAAGCCGGTTGGCGACGATTCTGAAAAACGGGACCCAAAACCCCGGTCCACGCCCTATGATGCCGATGTGACCCTTACGCACCAATACCCACCGCTCGTCCTGGCCAGCGCCAGCCCGCGCCGCCTCGATCTGCTGGCCCAGGCCGGATTGATTCCCAGCGGCGTCGACCCGTGCGACATTGATGAGACGGCCTTGAAGGCCGAAACACCGCGTCTGGCCGCCCTGCGTCTGGCCACTGAAAAGGCGCGCGTCGGCGCGGGCCGCAATCCGGGAGCCTTCGTGTTGGCGGCCGACACCGTCGTGGCGGTTGGCCGCAGGCTGCTGGGTAAACCGGAGTCCGAAGCCGAGGCGGCGCGGATGCTGGGCCTGTTGTCGGGCCGGGGGCACCGCGTGTTCACCGCTGTCGCGGCGGTCAGCCCCGATGGGCGCGTGGCTTCGCGGCTTTCGGAGACGCGGCTGAAGTTCAAACGCCTGAGCGAAATGGACATGACCATGCTGCTGGCCTGTGGCGAGTGGCGTGGCGTGGCCGGTGGCTATCGTATTCAAGGCAGGGCGGGAGCCTGCGTGATCAGCCTGATCGGCTCCTATACCGGGGTGGTCGGCCTGCCGCTTTACGAGACCATGGGCTTGCTGGCCGGTCTGGGGTATCACCCCTCATGACCGAACGCCGCCTCTACCTCGATGTCGGAGCCGGCGAGACGCGCGGCGTGGTGACCCTGGACGGTCGGCCCGAGAGACTGTTGATCGCCCGTGACGGCGACCTTGAGGTCCAGGCCCTGGGCGCGCGCCTGGTGGCGCGGGTCCGCGCGCTGGACCGCGCCAACGCCCTGGCATTCCTCGATCTCGGCGCGGGACCAGACGCTATCCTCAATATCACCAAGGAACTGGGGCCGCTGACGGAGGGCCAGGCCCTGGAGGTGGAAATCAGGACCGAGGCGCGGCGGGACAAGGGCGCTTCGGTCCGGCTGATCGGCCCGGCGGAGGGCGCCCCGAGGCTGTTGGAGGCCGGGCCATCGCTGGAGGAACAGCTGGTCGGCTTCGCGCCCGGCGCGGACGTCCGTACCGGATCGGTTGCGCGATCGGTGGCCGATGGCGCGCAGGATGATGTGTTTTCGACGATTTTCCCTCTGCCGGGCGGCGGGTCGGTGGCGATCGAGCCGACGCGGGCGCTAACCGCCGTGGACGTGGATCTGGGTTCCAGGCCCGGCGCCGACGCCAAGCGGGCGGCCCGGGCGGGCAACTTCGCGGCTCTCGGCGTTGCGGCGCGGGTTCTGAGGCTCAAGGGACTTGGCGGTCTGGTGGTGATCGACCTGGTTGGGCGGGGGCATGATGCTCCGGCGCTGCTGTCGGCGGCGCGTGTGGCTTTCGGTCCCGACAACCCTGGCGTGGCCCTGGGCGCGGTCAGCCGCTTTGGAACCCTTGAGTTGACGGTGCCCCGCCGCGCGCGACCGGTGATCGATATTCTGAGCGATCCGGGCGGCGCCATGAGCGTTCTGACCGAGGCGCTGGCCGCGGTCCGGGCGCTGGAGCGCGAGGCGGTGGCCGACGGCGGCGGAAGGTTCGAGGGCGTGGCGTCGATCGCCGTGGCCGAAGCCGCCGCGCCGGCGTTGGGCGTTTTGACCGCCAGGCTCGGGGCGCGGATCAGCGTCCGCGGCGAAGCCGGCCGCGGGCGTGGCCAAGCCGAGGTGACGAGACTCTAGGATGCCGGCGAAGTGCCCGATCTGTGCGAAACCCGTCGCCGTCGACTATCGCCCGTTCTGTTCACGGCGCTGCGCCGATGTCGACCTGCAGCGCTGGCTGGTGGGGCGCTACGCGATCCCGGCGGCCCGGGACGACGAGGACGGCGACGATCCTGGAAGCCCTCGGAGCCTGGGCGGAGACTTCGAGGCGTGAGCATCGCGCTTCTGGACAAGGCGCTTGGCGGCGCCTATAGACGGCGCTCCCAAATTCCCGGCCTGGGTAGCTCAGTTGGTAGAGCAGCGGACTGAAAATCCGCGTGTCGGTGGTTCGAATCCGCCCCCAGGCACCACCACCCCCAAAAACCACCATTCGAGAAACGTCAACTATTGTCATCTGCCTCTCAAGCAGGCGTCGGTGACTGATTGACCGATTTCTGGCCCGCGCCTGCCGAGGGAAATGGCGTGCTCCCGGACCGTATCAGGAACCCGTTTTCATCGACAAATGGTGCGATGCGAAGAATTTCCTGCCTAGTTTCGACAAAACCACCGCGCTTGATGAGAAAAAAATTGCTGCGGCGCAATGTAAACAGGGTTCTCTTTCGGTTTCGACCCGTTGGCGGCCGCGCCGCGCCCCTTGACGCAAAAAAAATCGGTTGCCAAAGGGGCCACACCGCAAGTCTAACAAGGCGGTAATGCGAAGGGTGAGGCGCGGCCTGGCCCACATAAACATGTGCACGATCAAGCAGGAACCGTCGCCAGATGCTCGAAATGAAACGAACCTCACCCATCATTGCTCTGGTCGGCGCGTTGGCGCTGCTGACGAGCGTACCGGCCCATGCCCAGACGGCCGCCCCGGCTCCCGCCGCGGCGGCTCCGGCCGCGCCCGCCCCCGCCGCTGATGCCGGCGCCGCTAGCGCTGGCGCAGCGGGCGAAGCCGCCGGTGAAGCCGCCAAGGTCGGCGGCGAGGCCAACGGCCACCTTACGCCCATCGTGATGTTCCTTCAGGCGGACCTGGTCGTGAAGATCGTGATGATCGGCCTGCTGGCCTGCTCGCTGGGCACCTGGGGCCTGCTGGTCCTGAAGCTCACTGAATTCTCCGCCCTGCGGAAGTCCTCCGACGGCTTCCTGGAAAGCTTCCGCGGCGCCAAGTCGATCCTGGAAATGGGCCGCGTCGCCGAGTCCGAGGAATTCGCCGGCAACCCGCTGGCCGATATGGCCGCCGCCGCCGCCTCGGAAGTCGAACTTTCCCGTCAAGCCGGACTGTCGGTCACCGGTGAACACCGCGACTCGACGATCACCCGCGCCACGCAGGCGATCGGCGCCGTTCAATCTTCCCTGGCCCGCCGGCTTTCTGGCGGTATGCAGTTCCTGGCCTCGGTCGGCGCGAACGCGCCGTTCATCGGTCTGTTCGGCACGGTTTACGGGATCATGAACTCGTTCATCGGCATCGCCAACACCAACACCACCAACCTGGCCGTCGTGGCTCCTGGTATCGCCCAGGCGCTGCTCGCCACGGGTATCGGCCTGTTCGCCGCCATCCCGGCGGTTATCTTCTACAATCTGTTCCAGACCCAGATCACCGGCTACGGCTCACGCTCTGAAGGCTTTGTCGCCGAACTGATCAACGCCATCTCCCGGCAGCTCGACAAGGGAGCCTAAGGCGTATGGCCGCGAAACTCTCTGGAGGAAGCGGCGGCCGCTACGACGTCGCGCAGAACGCCTCGATCAATGTGACGCCCTTCGTGGACGTCATGCTGGTCCTCTTGATCATCTTCATGGTGGCCGCGCCTCTGGCCAGCGTAACGATCAAGGTGGCGCTTCCGCCGGCGGCGGCCAAGGCCGCCCGTAAGCCGCCCAAGATCATCTATCTGTCGATCAAGAAGGACGGACGGGTGTTTGTCGGCGACACAGCATCCGATCTGGACACCCTCGGCGCCGATTTGACGGCGGCGATCGGCGGGTCCAACCCTTCCAACGAGCGGATATTCATCCGTGGCGACGAGGACGTTCTCTATGAGAACTTCATGGGCGTCATGAACAAACTCCAGGACAACGGCTTCTACAGCGTGGCCCTGGTGGGCGAGGACAAGTCGGGGCTGAAGCAATGACCGATACGCCCCCGACCA
>JANYFU010000133.1 GCA_025359665.1 Caulobacteraceae bacterium | reverse complement strand
AGACGACGCCGAACAGGGACGAGAACATTCAGAGCCTGGGCCGGAGGGGACGGAGGGAACAGCTACATAGGGACGAATTAGGCGGAT
Organism: Caulobacteraceae bacterium; assembly: GCA_025359665.1. Lineage (GTDB taxonomy): Bacteria > Pseudomonadota > Alphaproteobacteria > Caulobacterales > Caulobacteraceae > Acaudatibacter. The sequence goes on along the minus strand of JANYFU010000133.1, from coordinate 2,739 downwards.
TTCACGACCTATCGGGCCTTTCGACACCGCGCGTTCCCTCGAAACGCGGCATCGGCGACCAGTACGACGGATCATGAAACGAGAGGGGCCTTCTGCCCCTTCAACCGTACGGATTCAAGACATTAATCGGGCGGAGAGCGCATCCTGGGGCCAGGCATGGTCTAGCGTGGAAGGTAGCGGCTGATCAGCACCGCCAGGCCGCCCAAAGCGGTACGGAGGCGACGCAGGCCACGGCGATGGGCAGCCAGGGGTACCAACGAGCTTCGCGGGCGGTCTTTTCCGCCTCGGCGTCCAGCTTTCTCAGGTAGGCGCGCCAGTAGGCGGCGTCGCGATCACTCTCGGTGTGGTTGGTCATGATCACAGGCTCCAGTGGCGATGGACCACCACCCGACAATTCCGGACAATTGCAGAACATCAAGGGGCGAAGGCGTCGGTAGCATCGAGGACACGATATCGGGGCCGGTATCAGGGCGTACCGACCTTGCCCACATGCTAGCGCATACGCTATCATCAGGTAATGCCGACCATCGTGCTGGACACCAATTTCCTGGTCGCCGCCATGCTTCGAAGCGGCGGCGCTGCGAGGGCCGTGCTTCGCGCATGCTTGATGCGGCGCTATCAACCGGTGATCGGGCCCGCCCTATTGGCGGAATATGAAGACGTGCTGGGCCGCGCCGCGCTTTTCGCTGGCGCCACCCTCACCGACCGCGAGCGCGACGAGGTGTTCAATGGCTTTCTGAACCGTTGTCGCTGGGTTGAGGTTTATTATGCGTGGCGTCCAAATCTACCCGATGAGGCCGACAATCATCTGATCGAGCTGGCTGTCGCCGCACAGGCCGACGCCATAGTGACCCGAAATCTGCGAGACTTGACGCGCGGCGAGCTCAAATTCCCGTCGCTTAAAATCTTGACCCCCGACCAGTGCCTGGAGACCTTCCCATGTCCACCCTGACGATCCGGCTCCCCGACGACAAACATGAGCGCCTGAGGGCGCTGGCCAAATCCAATGCGATCAGCGTCAACAAACTGATCGACGAACTGGCGACCGTAGCTCTGGCCAATTTTGACGCTCGCGTGCGTTTCGAGGCCAGAGCGTCGCGGGGCGACCCTGATCGCGCGGTGGCCCTGCTGGATCGACTCGATCGTGAGGATTGATCTCCGACGATACTATATCCGATCGAATACACTTCTCCCTGGTGGACCGCACCCATCGGGTGAGACATAGCTTGCATATTGTGTAACTGGATATTAGCTGGCCCAGCGGCTGGAGCAACTCGGCTTCGGTTTCGTGGCGACCAAGGGTTACTGACGCGCGCCGGCGCCCCAGGCCGCGAATCCGCGACTTGGGGTGATTGAATTCCCGCTTTCGACTGGGAGCCCGGCGGGCCGGGTTCACTCGAGCCGGGGCTTGGCGATGTCGAGGGTGGCGGTCCCGGCGCCACGCCGCACGGCGTCATCGGCTCGACCCTGTCTGGAGTGGCTCGGCGAGGGCTCGCCGGGAGGGTCCGCAGCGTCGACGTCGGGGGGCGGCGGCAGCCACGCCTCGGTCTGCCATCGGTCCCATGGGGGCGTGATGCGAAGGTCGGCGCAGATGCGCTCCACGAACCTGCGCAGCTCCAGGGTGTCCAAATCCACATAGGCCGGTTCGACGCTGGCGCTGAGGGCTTCGCGCCGGGCGGCCACTGCGACCCGCTCCCCGATATCCTTTTTGGGGCCATCATCTTTGCGGGCGTCTTCGTCGCGCGCCGCGCGCCGGGCCTCGGCGGCCTCGCGCGCCCGGTCGCGGCGAGCGGCGAGGGTCTCGGCCGCAAGCTCGGCCTCGGCCCTGGCGGCGGCGATCTCTTCGGCCGTGCAGGCGCGAAGGGCGCGAAGACCCCGCAACGCCCGCTCCAGCCGCTGGCTCAAGGTGATGGCCCTCTGGACAGCGCCGGTGAAGCGGCAGAAGTCCCTGACGATCGACATACACCGATCGCCGAGGCTCGCGCCGTCGCCGTTTGCACCACGCATAAGCCCATGGGTCATCGCAAAGCCGATCTGTATCAGCTCGCCGATCACGCAAAGCCACCACTCCCCCTTGGCGAGGTTGGCGTCTACAGCGGCCATATCGGTCGAGGCGTCGGACATGGGGAGAGCGTAGATGATTGCAATATGCAAGTCAATGGGGTTTTTCTCGGCCTGCTGAAAGGTCGATCAGCGCGGTTGTCGCGAATGTCAGAAGTCGAAAAGGTGGCCAGATGGCGCCATCGGCCTGAAGTGGACTTTGGCTTCACCGCTTCCCGCGCCGACGGCGGGTCACCCTCGAGGGTCCGCTTGTCGCCGGCCCGCCACCGGGGGCAAGCGACCCGCTACGGTCATCAGTTCGCCGCCTCGTCGGCGACGAAAAGGTCAAGCCCCCACCCCACACCGCATGCCGCCAGAATCTGCATCTGCTCTGGCTCCAGCCACACCCCGCATTGCTCCCTGGGTGAAAAATACAGGCCGCCGTAGACGGTCACTTGCCGAGGTCTAAGATGGTCGCGCAGCCTCGCGAAACGTGCCTCCCGGCCACGGAGGTGGCTGATCAGAGTGCTGAGTGCCGCGTCATGCTGGCCGCCGTTGGTTACCACCGCCTCGTGGGCCTCTAGCCACCACCCGTTGAATTGAGAGGGGCGGCCCGACCGTGTCAGTGCTCCGCGCCGAACGGTGGACGTCGGCTGAAGTTGCAGAAGCTCGGTCACATCATCCGGGTCGGCTTCGAAA
>JANYFU010000052.1 GCA_025359665.1 Caulobacteraceae bacterium | reverse complement strand
GGCGAGTCCGAGGCCGACCAGAACGATCGCTTGGGCGAGCAATCCGGTGCGCCTGGGGCCGATGTGGTCGACCAGGACTCCAGCGACCAGGCGCAGCAGCGCGCCCGACAGCACCGGCACCGCGACCATCAGTCCCTTCTGCACGGGATCCAGGTGGAAGCTCTTGCCGATGGCGACGCCGAGCGGACCCAGGATCACCCAGACCATGAAACTCAGGTCGAAATAGAGAAAAGCCGAGAACAGAGTCGGAGTGTTCCCCGACTTCAGGAATGAACGGTCAAGCATGGTGAGCAGGCCCCTTTTGATGGACGGTGAGATGCGGCGTCGCCGGTTTGGTCTGGCTCTTCATCGAGCCTTCCGAGAGCCGCGAACGCCGTTGTCCTGGGCCTGAGGTCCAAAGGTCGCGTCTGGCCGTGCGAGTCACTTCCCGAGCGCGAGACCCGATCCGTTTTGATCCCGGCGTGCAAAATTGCGGCGCCCGGGCGAGGCGCCTGCCGCGAAATCAGGCCGCGGCCGCCTTGATGGCCTGATCGAACAGGTCGGGGCGGTAGACGCTGGAGGCCGTGCGGGTGGTTTCGGGACCGGTCCTGACCTGACCCAAGCGCGCCATCTGATGCAAAATCCACAGCGCCTGGGCCGGGTCCGGCCGATTGGCTCCGTCCCGATGGAAGCGAATGTCGCCTAGACCCGCTTCGATCGCTTCGCCGTCCACGCCGACGTTCTCGGGCCGCATCAGAATCGCCACCAGCTCGGCGCGATTGGCGGGATCCTCCGACCATGCCGAAGCCCGTAGCAGCGCTCGCAACAGGGCCTGGAGTTCGTTGCCGTGGGCCTCGGCCCAGACCTGCGTGGTGGCGAAGACCTTATCCGGCGCATCGGGCGCGAACCGCGCGCCGCGCATGGCGATGTGTCCAACCCCGGCCCGCACCGCAACCTGACTCCAGGGTTCTCCAGCGCAAAAGCCCTCGATCACCCCCTCGGACAAAAGTTCAGCCGACCTGGGTGGGGGCGTCACGGTCAGGCGAATGTCCCGATCCGGTTCGATGCCGCCCCGCGCCATCCAGTCGCGCAGCAGGTAGTTGTGGGTCGAGTAGGGGAAGACGACGCCGAAGGTCAGCGGGCTCGACTCCTGGTCGCGCCGGCGCGCGATCAATCTGGCCAGGCCTTCCGCTCCGCCCTCCGGACCGATGGCGGTCGCCAGGCGGGTGGATACGGTTACCACCGCGCCACCAAAATTGAGGACGAAAGGCGCGATCATGGCGGTGGCCTCGCACCCCGCCCCCAGGGCCATGGCCAGGGCGAGAGGCGCCAGCATATGGGCGCCGTCCAGCGCCCCGACCGCCACCTTGTCGCGTACGGTGGCCCAGGACGCTTCGCGGCTAAGCTCGACGCTCAGGCCCTCATCGGCGAAATAACCCTTGTCCCGGGCCACGATCAGCGCCGCGGCGTCGTTCAGCGGCACGAAACCAAGTCGAAGTTCAGCTTTGCCGGTCACGCCCCTTCCCCCCTGAGCAGGCCCGCGAAGGCGAGAAAGTCGGCGGCGATGGCCGCCAGGGGCCGGCCGGAATCCATCGAGAGCTTGCGCAGCAGGCGGTAGGCCGCCTCCTCTTCCAGGCCGCGTTCCTTCATCAGCAACGCTTTGGCTCGCTCTATCGTGCGGCGCGACGCCAGGTCGCTCTTGGCCTTGTCCAGGTCGTCGCGAAGCTGGCGCATCAGCCGGAACCGGCTCATCGCCACCTCCAGGATGCTCCGCACCCGGGCCGGAGCCAGGCCATTGACCACATAGGCGGCCACGCCGGCCCGGACGGCCTCCTCCGCGCGCCCGGGTTCGGATCGGTCGACGAACATCACCACCGGGCGGAGTTCGCCGACCCCGGCTTCCCGAAGACTCTCGATCACGTCGCGGTCGGGACTTTCTGCGGCGACGACCACTACATCGGGGGCGAAGGCCGCAGCCTCGGCTTCATCAAAGACCGTCGCCTGACGCACCTCAAGCGGCGCCACGCCGGCCAGCCCTTCGGCGACCAGCGTCGCCCGCGCGGAATCCGGATCGATAATGAGAACACGCATGCCGACCGGACTAGTCGGTCAT
>JANYFU010000546.1 GCA_025359665.1 Caulobacteraceae bacterium | reverse complement strand
TTGACCGCGGCGGCTTGAGTCCGGATGGCGCCGCCGATCGGTGGGCTCGGCCTGATCGAAGGCTACTACGGCCGGCCATGGTCGTGGGAAGACCGAACGGCCACCGCGACCTTCCTGGCCGGTTATGGCTACGAATTCTTTCTATATGCACCCAAGGCAGACCCCTATCTCCGCCGCCGGTGGCGAGAGCCGCATCCATCCGGGGTCGCCGAATCGATCGAGGCGTTCGCCACCCACTGCGCCGCGATCGGCGTGACCTTCGGGGTTGGCCTGAGCCCATTTGAGATCTACCGCGACTTCAACGCCGAGGCGAAAGCGGCCCTGACCGACAAGCTGGCGCATCTTGACGGCCTGGGCGTCCGCCACCTGGCGATCCTGTTCGACGACATGCGCGGCGACCTGCCGGGGCTGGCGGCCGCGCAGGCCGACATTCTGCACTGGATCGGCGCGCGCACCGGGGCCGAGCGGCTGACCATTTGCCCGACCTACTATAGCGACGATCCCGCCCTCGACCGCTTCTTCGGCGTCCGGCCGCCGGCCTATCTTGAGGATTTGGGAGCAGCGCTCGATCCGGCAATCGGCGTGTTCTGGACGGGCCCGGAGGTTTGCTCACGCGAGTTGCGGGCTGGGCACCTAGCCAGGGTGGCGGCCCAGATCGGGCGCAAGCCCCTGCTATGGGACAACTATCCAGTCAATGACGGACCCCGGATGTCGCTGTTTCTGCACCTACGCGCGTTCACGGGCCGCTCGGCCGCCATAGCGGACCAGATAGCGGGCCACGCAATCAATCCGGCCCTGCAGCCGATTCTGTCCCAAATTCCCGCCCTGACCCTCGCCGACAGCTACCGGCTCGGGGAAGCCTATGACTACGGAGAGGCGTTCACCCGTGCGGCCGTTCAGGTTCTGGGACCAGACCTCGCCGCGCTTGTGGAAAGCCGGCTTTCGGCGTTCCAGGATGTCGGTCTTGAGCATCTCGGTGACGGGGCCGCTCGCCTGAAGGCGCGCTTAGCGTCAATCGATCACCCTGGCGCGCGGGAAATCGTCGCCTGGCTGGACGGAGCCTGGAAGATCACCCGTGACGAACTCGAAGCGTCCTGAACCTGCCGATCAGTGTCCGCCGAACAGCCGCCCGACCTTCAAGGTGATCCGTTGCAGCTCCGAACCCACCGAAAAGGCGGCTTCCCGGAAGCGCGGCCCGCGCAGATGCACGGGCGCATCGTTGGAAAAGCCGATCTTCTCGCGAGGAATCCCCAGAAGATTCTGGTGGACGACGCCCTGATCGGTTTCGTCGTGGAACACCTGGGCGGCGTATTCACCCGGGGGAACCTCGGCGATCTTGACTACGGTCGCGCCGATGGTCGCGGGCGCATCACCTTGGTAGGGGCACGTCGAAGTGAGAAAGGTGTCTTTGGTGCACAGCTCAACCCGCACATGGCCTCGGGCCTCGGTGACGCCGGTCACCGCGATCTCGACCGGCGCCGCGCGCGTTGGGAGGGCGGCCAGCGCCGCCACCGACAGGGTGGACGCGGCCAGCCATGCGCCCAGAGTGCCGCGCGCCATGCCGTTCCTGATTGACGCTCTATCGAGCATGATGGGAATCCTCTTCCGGCGCGCCCCCCGGCGCCAAAGCAGGTGTCATGGAAAGACATCCAACACCTTCGCAGTCGGGCAGATAGGATGACTATTGCCGAATTGAAATACCCATCTCGGCTTAAATTTTCGACAGGATGCGGCGTTGGACCCTCACCAACAGGAGTATGGGCTTGAACAACGCCTTGCATGTCATCTCACTCTTTCCGGTTCTGTTGCTGGCGAGCCACGTCCTTGCCGCGCCGGTGGCCTGGGTTCAGATGACGGCGGGCGGAGCGGAGGCGCGCCTGGTGACGGACGCGGGGACGTGTCCGGCGATCACCGTCGATGGCGCGACCCGTCCGATGACCCAGCGCGCCGGGCCAAGCATCGCGTTTCCCGACCGGGTCTGCGCCGCCGTCCTGGGTCCCGCCGACCGCCGCATCGTAGTCCAGGGCCAGCCCCTGCGGGCGCCGGTGCGCGCGGCCGGCCGGATCGTGGTCATTGGTGACACGGGATGTCGGATCAAGGGACTGGGCCTGCAGCGCTGCAACGATCCCCGCGGCTGGCCGTTCGCCCGTATCGCCGCCCTGGCGGCGGCGAAGAAGCCCGACCTGGTGATCCACGTGGGCGACTACTACTACCGCGAGACACCGTGCCCGCCGGGGAACAGCGG
>JANYFU010000517.1 GCA_025359665.1 Caulobacteraceae bacterium | reverse complement strand
ATCGACGCCCTGGTCGGTCCCGCTCGCGCCAAGGTCAAACTGGAAGCGGCCGCGCCCAGTATTCTGGGCGCCGGCGCCCCGGGCGTGGTGACGGTCCGCGCGCGCTTCGAAGGCGCGTCGCCGCGCCGGGCCGAGGTCGCGGTCGAGACCAATGCGCGTCTGCGCGCCGAACCAGGGTCAACCCAGCTCAATTTCACCAACGCCGAGGCCGAGGCCGCCCTGGCCCTGATTCCGCTGCGACGAGGACAGGGAGAAATCTCCACCCTTTGGCTGCGCTGGCGTGGCGATCTTGGCCTGGTGTGGAAACAGCTGCGCCAGGCGCCCGGCCGTCCCGTCGCCATCGTTCCGGACATCCAGGGGGTGAAGAGCGAGGCGATCCGGCTGTTTTCCCGCGATGCCCTGTTCGGGATCAAGACCCAGACGCAGACCGGCGAGGGCTCGGAATTTCACGCCCTGCGCGAGGTCGACGGCGCGACCGACCCCCGGACCATCGACTGGAAACAGTCGGCCCGCCACGGCAAGCTGCTGGGCAAGGAGTTCCGTGTCGAGCGCAACCATCCCGTGGTGTTCGCCATCGACACCGGCTGGGCGATGGGCGAGCCGCTGGCCGGGGTCCCCAGAATAGACCGGGCCATCAACGCCTCGCTGCTGCTGGCCTATGTCTGCCTGAAACTCGGCGACCTGGCCGGCGCCTACGGGTTCGACGCCCGGCCGGGCGGGTTTTCGGGCCTGGTCTCGGGGACCGGCGGCTTTGGCCGGCTTCAGCGCCACATGGCCGGCTTCGATTATGGCGACGAGGAGACCAACTACACCCTGGGTCTGACCCAGCTGGGCGCGGCGCTGAAACGCCGGTCCCTGATCGTGGTGTTCACCGATTTCAGCGACGCCACCAGCGCCGAACTGATGGTCGAGAATCTCAACCGCCTGATGCGTCGCCATGTGGTCCTGTTCGTGACCCTCCGGGACCAAGCTCTGGAAGCGATCGTCCAGGCGGAACCCACCAATGCCGAAACGGTGTCCCGGGCCGTCACCGCCCATGCCTTGACGCGCAGCCGTGACCTGGTGATCGCCCGGCTGGTCCGGCTGGGCGTGCGGATCGTCGAGGCTCCGGCGGCGCGGATCGGGCCCGCCCTGATCTCGGCCTATCTCGACCTGAAGCGATCGGACGTGCTGTGAGCGGCCTGGAGTTGCGCAGCCATCGCTTCCGCCTGGAACGCGAAGCCGATTGGCGCCGCCTGGAAGGCCTGCTGGGCAAGGCCGAGCGCCAGCGCGCCAGCGTCCTGACCGAGGACGAGCTGATCGCATTGCCCCTGCTGTATACCGCCGCGATCTCGTCCCTGTCGGTGGCGCGCGCCACGGCCCTCGATCGCAACCTGATCACCTATCTGGAGGGGTTGGCCGCCCGCGCCTATTTCTTCGTCTACGGAACCCGGACCCGGCTGCGTGAACGCTTGGCGCAATTCTTTCGGTTCGATTGGCCCCGGGCCGTGCGGTCGCTGTGGCGAGAGACGGCGGTCAGCGGCCTGATCCTGCTGACCGCGACGCTGGTGGGCTACGTCCTGGTGAGCCAGGACGCCGACTGGTACGGCTCGATCATGCCCGGCGGAATGACCCAGGGCCGAGACCCCACGGCCTCGACGGCGTTTCTCAAGGCGGCGCTGTATGACGCCCACGGACGAACCGGGCTGTCGTTCTTCGCCGCGTTCCTGTTTACCCACAACGCCCAGATCGCGATCTTCGCCTTCGCGCTCGGCTTCGCCTTCTGCGTGCCGACCGCGCTGCTGGTGGCGCAGAACGGGCTCAGCCTGGGGGCCCTGCTGGCGCTCTACGCCTCGAGGGGGCTGGGTTGGCCTCTGGGCGGGTGGCTGTTCATCCACGGGGTGACCGAGTTGTTCGCCACCATTCTGGCGGGCGCGGCGGGCTTTCGCATCGGCTGGGCGGTGATGTTCCCGGGGTCTCGCTCGCGGCTGGAGGCGGTGGCCGGGGCCGGCCGCGCCGCCGGACCGGTCATGGCAGGCGTGGTCATCATGCTGGTGTTCGCCGGCCTGCTCGAAGGGATCGGCCGCCAGCTGATCCAGGTCGACGCGGTCCGCTGGTCGATCGGCGGCGCCACCCTGGTTGTCTGGCTCGGCTATTTCTACCTGCCCCGAAAGGGATTGGCCTGATGGCTCCCGCCGCCGCCCCAATGACCTCGCCATTTCAACGCCGGCTGGTCACCCCCGAGGGGCCGGATCTGCGCTTGGTCCTCGCGTCTGCGGGAGAGCGGGCCTCGGCCTATCTGCTCGATCTGCTGATCATGGCGGTGGCCCTGGTGGCCCTGACCATTGTGGCGATCGTCTCGGGCCTTGGCGTCGGCTCGGACGGACAGGAGGTGTTGGCGATCATCTGGCTCCTGGGCGCCTTCCTGCTGCGAAATGGCTATTTCGTGATCTTCGAGCTCGGCGCGCGGGCGGCCACGCCCGGCAAGCGCGCCCTGGGTCTGCGGGTGGTGGCCCGCGATGGCGGACGCCTGACGGCCGAGGCGATCTTCACCCGCAACGCCCTTCGGGAGCTGGAGATATTCCTGCCTCTTACCCTTCTAGCCGGGGCCGCATTCGCCGGCGACACCATCGACGCGATCATGGTCTGGCTCGGGGTGATCTGGTCTGGCGGCTTCCTGCTGTTTCCGCTGTTCAACCGCGATCGCCTGAGGGTCGGCGATCTGGTGGCCGGGACCTGGGTGGTCAGGGCGCCG
>JANYFU010000466.1 GCA_025359665.1 Caulobacteraceae bacterium | reverse complement strand
ACTCCCGCGCGGCGGTGGATAAACATGCCGAGCGCGTCATCGCCCTGACACCCGGGAGCTGATCACGGTGGATCGGCTAGACCTCGTCCACGGCGACGCGGTCCTGACCCTGGCGCCTGGGATCGGCGGCGGTGTCGCGCGTCTCACTTGGCGCGGCCTGGACATCCTCAGACCGGCGACGTCTGAAACGCTTGAGGCCGGCGATCCTCTGGGTCTCGGCAATTTTCCGCTGGTTCCGTTCGCCGGGCGCGTCGCCGACGGCCGCTTCAGCTTCGAGGGCCGCGAGATCGTCCTCCCGTCAAATCTGGCTGGAGAGACGGACGCCATCCACGGCCAGGGCTGGCGCGGCGCATGGCGCGTGGCCCAGCATGACGCGGCCACCGCTCTGCTGGTGTTCGATCACGCCGCCGGCGATTGGCCATGGACCTATCGGGCCGAACAGACCTTCGCCTTGCGGAACAACACCCTGGTCCACACTGTCGCTGTGACCAACACCTCGGGGTCACTCATGCCGGCGGGCTTGGGCCTGCATCCCTATTTCCCACGCGATTCCGACACCCGCCTGGAGGCCGATGTCAGTGGTGTTTATCTGTCCGCCAGCGACCCGCCCGCGCCACTTCCCGCCGCCTGGGATTGGCGAGGCGGGCGGGCCATCACGCAGTTCGTCGATCACCAGTTCACCGGCTGGAACGGGGCCGCGCGGATCACCTGGCCGGCCCGCGATCTCAGCGTGCGCATCAACTGCGACGCCGCCAGGCCGTGGCTGGTGGTCTATGCGCCCACTGGCCGGGACCACGTCTGCGTCGAGCCAGTCAGCCACAGGCTGGACGCCGTCAATCGGTCGCCGGGCGGCGCGGGGTACGGCATGGTCGTGCTGTCACCGGGCGAAACAACGTCGATGGCGGTGCGATTTGACTGGAATGTTCTTCAAACAACCCTGTGATCAGCGCCGGCCCCCAGCTTTAGGGTCTTGCCGTAGGGACCAGAAAAGGCAAAAGTGACGCCGCCGTCAACTCCGTGCGGGAGACTGGTCGGCAAGAAGGAAACGGCCATGGACGACGCTGGCAACGACATCCGGAGGGCGGCGCGGAGCCTGGCCTATTCGATGCCCATCGAGGACATCCAACCGATCGACCCCGAACTGTTCCGGAGCGACACCCTGTGGCCCTACTTCGAGCGCCTGCGGGCCGAAGACCCGGTCCACTATGCCGAGCATGAAGAAGTCGGCGCCTATTGGTCGGTGACCAAATACAACGACATCATGGCGGTCGACACCAACCACCAGGTGTTCTCCTCCGAACCGGCGATCACGGCTTTCGACCCGGAGGAAGACTTCGCCTTGCCGATGTTCATCGCCATGGACCCGCCCAAGCACGACGCTCAGCGCAAGACCGTGTCGCCGATCGTCAGCCCGGCCAATCTGATGAACCTGGAGCCGGTGATCCGCTCGCGGGCCGCCGAGATCCTGGACACCGTACCGATCGGCGTGGAATTCAACTGGGTGGAAAAAGTCTCGATCGAACTTACCACCATGACACTGGCCACCCTGTTCGATTTTCCATGGGAAGACCGCGCCAAGCTTACCTTCTGGTCTGACGTGGCCACCGCGGCGCCTCAGTCGGGTATCCTCGGCACCACCGATCCCGAGGAGCACGAACAACGCCGCCGCGCCGCGCTGTTCGAATGCGCCGACTACTTTCTCAATCTGTGGAACGAGCGGGTCAACGCCGCGCCCCAGAATGACCTGATCTCGATGCTCGCTCACGGCGAATCCACCCGAAACATGGACCGGATGGAATATCTCGGGAACCTGATCCTGTTGATCGTCGGCGGCAACGACACCACCCGCAACTCGATCTCGGGCAGCGTCCTGGCCCTGAACCAGAACCCCGATCAATATCAGAAACTGCGCGACAACCCGGCCCTGATCCCCAGCATGGTCTCCGAAACCATCCGCTGGCAGACGCCGCTGGCCTATATGCGCCGCACAGCCAAACAAGACTTCCAGCTGCGCGACAAACTGATCAAGGCCGGTGACAAGGTGCTGATGTGGTATGTCTCCGGCAATCGCGACGAAGAGGTAATCTCGGAGCCGAACCGCTACAACATCGAGCGCGAGCGTCCACGCCAGCATCTCTCCTTCGGCTTCGGCATCCATCGCTGCGTCGGCAACCGCCTGGCCGAGCTTCAGTTGAAGATCATCTGGGAAGAGATCCTCAAGCGCTTCCCTGTCGTCCAGGTAGTGGGCGAACCGCGCCGGGTGTTTTCGAGCTTCGTCAAGGGCTACGAATATCTGCCGGTAGTCGTCCCGACGCGAAATGCGATCTGACCGCCAAACGGGGTCCGGCGCTTCCAAGATCGACCTAATCGTCGTATTGATGCCAAGCTGAAGGGTCGGGGGAAGACTCGCGGTCTGAACGCTCGGAGACATCTTATGGGGTCGCCTGCCAAGGCCGCCGCTATCGCGGCGATGGTGTGGTTTACTGGCCTGTCCGCCGCCTCGGCGCAGGTTGTCGTACTGAACGCCAGAGGGCCGTCATCGGCGGCCTATCCGCAGGGCGCCGTTCTGGCGCCGGGCCGTCTTATCTCGCTTAAGGCCGGGGATCAGCTGGAAGTGCTCGACGCCGCCGGATCGCATGTCCTAAACGGACCCGTGTCGCTGCAGGCCGGACAAATTTCCGCGGGCAGCAAGGCCGCCCTTCAGGATGTGTTCCGGCGCGCCAACGCCAGCCGTCCGGGCATAGCGGCGGTTCGTGGGTTCACTCTCGACGACGGAAAGGCGCAGGCGCCGACCGATGTCCCGCCTCTGTGGCGGCTTGACATCGTCTCATGGCAACAGGGAGAGCCCAGCGATCCGCGCAACTTCTGCGTGGTGCGTGGGCAAATCCCGGTGCTGACCCGCGACACCACGGCGTCCGAGGGGCGCCTGGCGATTTATCAGGACTCGACCCACGCCAACCGCGTCCTGACATGGCCCGCGGGAGTGCGGGACATCGCCTGGCCAAGCAACCTACCCTACGCCGACGGCGATCTGTTCTCTCTCAACCTCGACGATGCCGGCGCCACCACGGTGCGCTGGAGAACCGTGCCGACCGAGTCCGCCAACCTCACAGCCCTGGCCACGGCCCTGCTCGACAACGGCTGCTATGATCAGCTCGACTCTCTGCAGACGCAGGTGGCGGGGAAGTAGAGCGTCAGCGGGTGTCGTTCAGGCGAGACCCGCGTCAACTCAACTGAAATACCCCACCGGGGCCTACCGCCTCCAGGCGGCGGATCAGGTTGCTCAACGCGATATCGTCCGGGAACGCCGTGCCAAGGACCTTGATGTCTTCGAGCGCGGTCAGCTCGCCGCCATCAAACCTTGCGTAGGCTTGGTTCAGATTTTGTCTGGCCTCGACTGGGAAGTCGGGCACGGCTTCGAAAACCTCCACCGGCGTCGAGCGGCCGCGCAGACGGATGCGTCCCATGACGCGGAAGTCCGCTTCCATGGACGTCGGCAGAGCCTCCCGGCTGATCAACAGTCGAGTTTGCAGTTGTTTGTTGGCTGACTCCAGGCGGGCGGCAGTGTTCATCACATCGCCCAGCGCGGTATAGCTGATCCGCCCTTCGCCACCGAAATTGCCGACGATGGCGAGGCCGCGATGCAGACCCACCCGGGTGCGTCCCAGCGGCGGGTGGTCGCCCATCGGGGTCTTGCGGAAGGCCTCCCCTACGCGCCACATCGATATCGCCGCCCGGACCGCCCGCTCTCCGTCGTCGGGCCGCGCGATCGGCGCGCCCCAGAACGCCACCACCGCGTCGCCAACGAACTTGTCGATCGTGCCGCCATGCTCAAGCACCGCCTGGCTGAGAAGGTCCAGATAGGCGTTGAGCAGGCTGGCGACCACCTCCGGTTCCAGCCCGTGGGTCATCTCGGTGAAGCCCTGCAGGTCGCTGAACAGGGCGTAGATCTCGCGGCGCTCGCCGTGCAGGGCCATCTTGCTGGGGTCGCGAATGATCTGGGCCGCGACGTCCCGGGGCAAGTATTTGCCCAGCACCGATTGGGCGTAGTTCCTCTGTTCGGCGCCCACCGAACGCGCCGCGGCCGACGTCGCAGTATAGGCGACGAGCCAGCCCACGCCCCAGCCGAACTGCGGAACATGGCCGGTGTCGAAGCCCAACGCCTGCCACGCAAACGGCAGGCCGGCCACGAAGATCAGCTGCGCGCCCAGGAACGCCTCGTTCCAGAACCGCCTTATCTTGATCATCCCCGTCAGGGCGCCGCCCAAAGCCACAGTCGCGGCGCACAAGGCCAACACCCAGCCCGGAATCGGAGTCTGACGCACGCCATCCAGCAACTGGGCAAGCAGATCGGCGTGGATCTTCATCCCCGCGGGAACCCGCTCGAGATTCAGCGCCGTCGCCGGGTTGCCGACCCGGTCGATATCGGAGATGTCCGCCCCGACCAGAACATACCGGCCCGCAATGAAACGCTTGAACAGCGACGCGGTGAACGGCTGGCTGAACAGATCGATTGGGAACTCCGCATAGAGCGGCCGATCGACGAACTTCGCCATCCGGAACCGGAGCCCACCTTTGTAGTGGTCAAAGCCATGAACCGGCGGCGCCATACTGACCGCCAACAGCGGCGGTTCGTCCGCGGCGTGGGATGGCCAACGACGAACGATGCCATTGTCCTCCTTGACCACGCGAATGCTTGAGGCCGAACTATTGCTGCCAGCCAGCTTGGCCTGAAACTCCCGCTCATAGGCCTCCTGCCAGAGCTGCTCGTCATCGGCGTTGGTGGCGTTGCTCGCGAAAGCCAAGTGGGTAGGTGTCTTCATGCCCCGGAGGGCAGTCAGCAACTGGTCATCCTCTGGCTGGGCCTCGTCGATCAGGATATCGATACCGATCGCTCTGGGTCCCAGCGCGTCGATCTGGGTCAGCGCCTTGGCCAGCAGCGCCCGGTCGAGCGGCGAGCGGCGATGGGTGTTCTTCAGGGTGTCATCGTTGAAGACCACCATCACAATCCGTGGATCCTGATCCACAAGTGGCGCGGTGGCCACCACCCGCAGATCATACAGACCGCGTTCAGCAGCGCCGAATAGCGGTAGCTTCCAGCTGTAAGCCGCGGCGATCAGGGCGATCACCACAAAAACGATAGTCCCTACAAGGCGCAGAGCGCCAATCTGCCTTAGGGCGAGTCTGGCCTGAATCGATCGTTCGACGACGATAGCCGCCGGCTGCTGGAAAGGTGAAGGATCGCCGCGATTCATCCGCTACCCTGACGCCCGGCGACAAGATCTCAAGCTGAGATCCGCACGGGCAGGTCCTCGTAGCCCTGGACGAAGTTCGACAGCACGCGCACAGGCTCGCCCACCACCTCCACGTGGTCAAATCGGGCCATGATCTCTTCCCACAGGATCCGAAGCTGCATCTCGGCGACGCGATTGCCCATGCAGCGGTGGATGCCGAATCCGAAGGACAGGTGATGCCGGGAACGATCGCGGTCGACGATGAACTTTTCCGGCTCGTCGATCACGGTCTCGTCGCGATTGCCCGACGCATACCACATTACCACCTTGTCGCCGGCCCCGATCTTCTTGTCCTGGAATTCGACATCCCGGGTGGCGTTGCGCCGCATGTGAGCCAGGGGCGTCTGCCAACGGATGATCTCCGGCACCATATTGGGGATCAGCGACCGGTCCGCCTTCAGTTTCGCGTACTGCTCCGGGTACTGATTGAGCGCCAGCAGCCCGCCGGAGATCGAGTTGCGCGTGGTGTCATTACCGCCGACGATCAGCAGCATCAGATTGCCCATCAGCTCGATGGGATTGTCGACCATGTCGCGGGTTTCAGGATGGTGAGCGAACAGAGAGATGAAGTCGAACTTCGGCGGTTGGGCCGCCCGCTCGCGCCATAGCCCGGTGAAATAGGCCACGCACTCGTAGAGCACCTTCTCGCGGTGCGCCATGTCGGTGGCCACGCCAACCGTCTCGGTGGTGGTGGTGATATCGGACCAGTAGGGTAGCAGGTGGCGGTCCTCGAACGGGAAGTCGAACAACACGGCCAGCATTCGCGTGGTGAGTTCTTTGGAGACCAGCTCGACCCAGTTGAACGTCTCGTTGCGCGGTAGCGAATCGAGGATTTCGGACGCATGGCGGCGGATCAGCAACTCGAGATCGGCCAGCCGGGCCGGAGCCACCGCCGGCGTCACCGCCTTGCGCTGCACATCGTGCCTGGGCGGGTCCATGGCGATGAACATCGGCGGTTCGCCTAAATCAGCCTGGTCGCCGATGACGATGGTACGATTGGACGAGAAGTCGGCGTAGTTGCTGTCGACCGCGACGATGTCGTGAAACTTGGTGATCGACCAATAGGGGCCAAACGGACTGTCGGCGCAGTAGTGCACCGGGTCCTCGTGGCGCAGGCGACGGAAGTAGTCTTTCTGGGCGCCCGTGGTGAACAGCTCGGCGAGGCTGGGGTCGATAGTTTCGATGGGAATGGACCACGGGTCCGGCGGCGACGGCGCGCTTGGCCCAAGGGATCCGTCCATGAAACACTCCCGTTTGTTGTTGTTCGGCAAGCGTAGTCCGAGCGACCCCGGTTGTGAAGCGTTCAATCCTCCGTCAAGCCGTGGTCCTGGCGGCGCGGCGCACGGCCTGCGGCGGCTGGCCGAACGCGCGGACAAAGGCGCGCCGCATCCGCTCGGGATCATCGAACCCCGTCTGGCGGGCGATCAGATCGATGGGTCTGGCGCCGTCCTCTACCGCTTCGCGCGCCGCCTCCAGACGCAGGCGCTCGACGGCCTTGGCTGGGGTCAGGGCGGTTTCCGCGGCGAAGGCCCGAGCGAAGTTGCGCTCGCTCATGCCGGCCCGATCGGCCAGACGGTCGATCGTGAGCTTCTCCGCGAGATTCTCCCGTATCCAGGTCACCAGCGGTCCGAACCGCCGGCCGCCGGCGTCAAGGCCGAGCAGCGCCGAAAACTGCGACTGACCGCCCGGGCGGCGATGATAGACCACCAGCTGCTGGGCCGTTCGCTTGGCGGTGTCCTCGCCGAGATCGGCCTCGATCATCGCCAGGGCCAAGTCGATGCCGGCGGTGATACCGGCCGATGTCCAGATCTCGCCGTCGCGGGTCCATATCCGATCCGGGTCGAGCCGAACCTTCGGAAAACGCCGGGCGAAATCCTCGCTCCTCGACCAATGGGTCGTCGCCCGCCGCCCATCGAGGAGCCCGGCCGCTGCGAGCACATAGGCGCCCGAGCAGACGCTGCCTAGCCGGCGGACCTCGCCGCCGGCCTTCCGCGTGAAGTTCAGTAGCGCATCGTCGCGCATGGCCCCCCGGGACCCGTCTCCACCAACCACCAGGACGGTGTCGAGCCCGGCGAGATCGCCCAGCCGATCCGCCATCATCGCGACGCCGGACGAACTGGCCACCGGCCCCGGCTCGACCGACCGGACCGCAATCTCATAGGCCCCCGGATTGATGCGGCCCGCGATCTCGAACGCGCCGATGGGGCCGGCGGCGTCGATGATCTGGAAATCGGGGAAGATGACGAAGGCGATGACGCGAGGCATGGCTGAAAATAAGGGAACATTGTCATTTCCGCCAGAACCTTTTTGGCTCAGTTTCACCGCATCGAACACACATCAAAATCCGAAAGCTCGCGCGCCATGGCCAAGCCACTGACAATCGTCTTCGCCCTATATCCGGATGTCACCCATCTGGACTTCACTGGTCCACACCAGGTTCTGTGCAATCTACCAGGCGCGGTGGCGATCGGCGCCAGCGCCCTGGGAGGGTCGATCGAGGCCCAGGGCCTGGTGTTTGGTGATCTCGCCCGACTGGCCGACATAGAGTTTTGCGACGTGCTGTGCGTTCCCGGCGGCTTTGGTTGCACCGACGCCATGGCCGACCCGGTCTATATGGACCAGATCAAGCGGCTGGCGGCCGGCGCGCGCTATGTGACCTCCGTCTGCACCGGCTCGTTGATCCTGGGCGCGGCCGGACTGTTGAAAGGTCGCCGAGCCGCCTGCCACTGGGCCTGGCGAGACATGCTGAGCCTGTTCGGCGCCATCCCCGACCCGGCCCGCGTGGTCCGCGACGGCAATATCCTGACCGGCGGCGGCGTGACGGCCGGGATCGACTTTGGTCTCACCCTGGCGGCGGAGATCGCCGGCCCCGAGTTCGCCCAGGCCATCCAACTCAACCTGGAATACGCCCCGGCCCCACCCTTCGAAGCCGGTCGGCCGGAGACCGCCCCGGCGGCGATCCTGGAACTGGTGATGGCCCGCCGCGGATCCCAGATGGACGAGCGGCGCTTGGCGATCGAGCGTGTGGCCCGATCAGTGGGCCTGTAGACTCTGGGTTGTCGTCGGCGCGGTCTTAGCCCGCTCCGCCGCGACCATCGCCGCGGTCACCGGGGCGGCGGCATTGCCCCAGGCCGAACGGATGTAGGTGATCGTCGTCGCCATCTGAGCATCGTCGAGTTCACCCTTCCAGGCGGGCATGCCGCCTCGGCCATTGAGGACCGTGGCGATGAGCGCCTGAGGGTCGCCGAGCACGAACGGATCCCCGGCCAAGGCTGGAAAGGCTCCCTTAATGCCTTTGCCGGTGACCTGATGGCAGGCCGAGCAGGTGGAGACAAATTGGCTCTGGCCGGTGTTCTGGCAAAAGGCCGGGGCGGCGATAGCAAGCACAAGTCCCGCGAACAAAACTCTCATATCTTGGCTCTCTGTCCGATCAGGCCGCGTTGACCCGGGCATGCAGCCTGCCGATCTGCTGCCAGGCCGACTCGATGGCGCCCGCCTGCCAACCGCCCAGATAGCTCAGGTGCTCGCCGGCCAGATAAAGGCGGCCGTTCGGCTCACAGAGCACGGGATAGGCGGTGGCGCGGGCGTCCTCGCTCCACTCCGCCCAGCCACCCAGGTTGTACTGCGCCAGATGCCACGAGAACGAGAATGCGGTTTCGAAGCTCTCGGCATATTGTGGAAACACCTTCTGACCCGCCGCCACGGCGAAGGCGGCGCGATCGGCCGGTGATTTGGCGCTAATGCGCGCCGCCTCGGCCCCGAAGGCGTAGTAACCGAGCAGGACACCCTTCTGACCCTGCCAGCCGGTGGACGGCAGGCTGATCGAGCCGATCCCCGGGATATCGGTGGTTATGTGTCCGCCATAGATGAAATGATCCTCTTCCCAGAACCGCCGCTTCATCTGCAGGCCGATCTTGTTGACCGCGGCATAGGCCGGACCCGCCATGGCCGCCTTGAACGGGGCGGTGACCGCGATGTCCAGGTTCCGCAGCACCGAGAGAGGAATGGTGCAGATGCAGTAGTCGGCCTTTATCGACCCGGTCTTGCCGTCTTTGCCGGTAACGAAGACCTCCACGCCCTTATCGTCCTGGACCAGCTTCTGGACCTCGGTGTCATAGCGGATCAATTGGCCGACATGGCGCTCGAAGCCTTTGGCCAGATGGTCCATGCCGCCCACCGGCTGCAGCATGGTGAGCTGTTGTTCATGATCGCCCAGAGGCTCAAGCGCCTTCCAGGTATCGGAATGTATGACGTCGGCCAGAGCGAACGGTGAGGACAGCTTACCGGGACCGGGATCGACGCCCGCCCCGTGGGGAATATCGAAGCCACGGCCCTCGGTGGGGCCATAGGCCAGGGTCTTGGGCGACAAACGCCCCTGACTGACCAGGTAGGCGATGAACTTGTTCCGGTCATCCGGGGTCAAGGGCAGGTCTAGACCGCCCTTCGCGGCCGCCTTGGCCATCAGTTCGGCGGCGTAGCCGCGCATGTCGGAAGCTATCTGGCCCTTGCGGATCGCCTTGCCAGTGAGCGGCCCCGCCCCCTTCTCCATGTAGACATAGGAAGCGTCATTATCGTTGACGAAGGACTCTAGGGCTACTCCAAACAGCTTGGTGTAATGCAGCGTCGAACGGTGATGATAGGGAATCCGCCACGGGCCGTGGTTGATGTAGAGACCCTCGTCAAAATCGCAGACCTGGGTGTTGCCGATCAAATCGGTGTGCGTGAAGCCCTTGCGGGCGCTCTGGCAACGTCCCCCGGCAAACGATCTCGCCTCGATCACCTGAACCTCATAGCCGGCCTTGGTGAGTTCATAGGCGGCCGTCATACCCGCCAGGCCGGCGCCCAGCACCACCACCTTGGTCCCCTTGCCGCGTCCGGTCAGGGTCGGCGGCGCCGCCTGGGCCGAGGCGAAGCCAAAACCCAGGGCCTCCATGCCGGCCATCGCCAGGGACATGCCCCCGACCACGGCCAGTTTCTCGATGAAGGTTCGACGACTTAGGGCCATGAGAACTCCAGGTCAGTTGCCGGGGACGGCGCGCGACCGCGCGGCTTCTGTCTAGGAAGGTTTTTCGCACCTCGGCAAGATCAAACCCGTGACCAGGGCGATTTCCCGCCCCGTGCCCGTTTTGTGGCGCCCGGCGCGCCATGGGCCTGAAACGGTTTTCCTGCTATGGGGGGTCATGAGTGATGACAGCCCCGCTCCCGAGATCAAGAAAAGCAGCACTGAGATCCTGGCGGCCCTGGTCGCCCGGCGCAAAGCCGGCGGCGGCGGACCCATGGACGCGGGTCGGGGCGGCGCTCGCGAATCCGAGCGCGCGGCGGCGGCGCGCTCGGCGGCGAAGTCGAAACCCGCCCTTCGCAAATAACAGGCCCCGAACCAAAGCCGAACCTCGAACGCCGTGCCGCTCTACCCCGCTACCGACGACGACCTTGAGTCGACCGCTACCCTGGTCAACCTCGCCTATCGCGGAAACGAGGGCTGGACCCACGAGGGCGATTTCATGGCGGGCTTGCGAACGGAGGCCGAAACCCTGCGGCGAGATCTCGCCGCGAATCCCGACGCCCGGCTTCTGACCCTTAGAGACAGCGCCGACGGCCCATTGCTCGGCGCGGTGTGGCTTGAGCCGGCGGAGGCGGGTGTCTGGTATCTGGGGATGCTGACGGTCCGCCCAGACATCCAGGACCGCCAGCTTGGTCGCCTGATCCTGGCCCTGGCCGAGGCTCGCGCCGCCGGCCAGGGCGCGGGGCGCATTCGCATGACCGTGCTGAACGTGCGGGAGTCGCTTATCGCCTGGTACCAGCGTCGGGGCTATTGCAAGACAACCGAGACCCAGCCGTTTCCCTATGAAGACCAGCGGTTCGGTGTTCCCAAGCGAGCGGATTTGGCCTTCGTGGTCATGGAAAAATCGATCGCCGAGGGTCGATCATGAACGGAACCGCCGGCTCGCCCCTTCGCAGTCTGCTGGCGATCATCGCCTTCATGGTCGTCGTCGTATCGGGCGCCACGACGGCCTATATGTTCGCCGGGTGGAGTTTCGGCGACGCCCTCTACATGGTGCTGCTGACCATCTATACGGTGGGCTATGGCGAAGTGCGGGCCATCAACACGCCTTATCTGCACGCCATCACCATAACCACGATCATCCTTGGCTGCACCGGCATGATCATGGTCACCGGCTATCTGGTGCAGGCCCTGACCTTTTCCCAGGTTCAACGACTGTTGGGTGGAAACCGTGTGAAGACCGATATCGACAAGCTGCAAGGCCATGTGATCATCTGCGGCTTCGGCCGTATCGGGGTCAGGCTCGCCAAGGACCTGGCTATCGGCGGCGTGAAATTCGTGGTGCTGGAACGCGAGGAAGCCCGGCTCGGCGAAGCGCGGGAACTGGGCTACCTGTGCTGGCATGGCGACGCCACCGACGAGGCGGCGCTGAAGATCGCCGGCATAGAGCGCGCCAAGATCCTGGCTACGGTGCTACCCTCCGACGCCGCCAACGTCTTCATCACCCTGAGTGCACGAAGCCTTAACCCCGACATCAAGATCATCGCCCGGGCCGAGGAGCCCTCGACCGAACGCAAGCTGCTGCAGGCCGGGGCCGACCAGGTGGTGCTGCCCACCCACATCGGCGCCGAACGGATCGCCGAGATCGTGCTGTTTCCCGAGACCGGCCATTTCGTCCGGGGTTCCGAGCGGATGACAAGATTCGATTCGGTCATTCGCGACCTTGGTCTCGAACTCGACGTGGCGGTGATCGCCGCCGATACGGCGGTCTCCGGACTTACCGTCAAAGACCTGGAAGACCGCGCCAAAGGGGCTTTTTTCGTTATTCAGATCAACCGCTCGGGCGGCGAGGTCGTAACTCGGCCGCCCAGCGACCTGCGCGTACTGCCGGGCGATGGCGTGATGGTGGTCGGCCGCAGCGGCGGCCGGATCAAGGCGATCTTCACCGCGCCGGCGGAACGGGCGCGAGCGGGCCGGACGATCTATTGATCGGCGGACGAAGCCGAGATCGGCGACAATAGAGCGCCTGGGCCAGGGCTCTCGTCCTTGAGATTCACCCCGGTCAGCGCCCGCCCCCGCGCCGCGCGCAGCAGCCAGGCAAGGGTGTCGGCGGCCTGATCATGGGACAAGCCATGAGGTGGACGAATGTTGGAGACGCAATTGCGCTCGCTGTCGACACGCCCGATCACCGGGCTCCACGTCAGATAGGCTCCGAGACTATCGGCGGCGCTAAGGCCGGGCCGCTCGCCGATCAGCACAAGGACCATTCGCACGCCCAGCCGGGCGCCAATTTCATCCCCTAGCGCCACCCGCGCCATGCTCGCGACGACCACTGGCGCCACGCGCCAGCCGGTGAGGCGATCGATCAGCCGCGTTGCGACCGGCTGGGCGTGGGCATGTGCGGCCGGCGCCGACAGTCCGTCGGCGATGACAATACCGAGATCCCAGTCTCCTGGCTTGAGAACGGCGGCGGAGGCTGGATCGAGACGCCGGCCAAGATCCGGGCGACGCAGATAGACCGCGCGATCGGTCGCCTGGCTGATGAGAACCTGGGTCGGCCATGGCGCCATGTCGGCGACGATCCTCTCTGGATCAAAAGCCGCGTGCACCGCGTCGCGAGCCAGAGCGTGGTCTTTCTGGAAGGCCAGCAAAGGTTTCGTTGGCAGACCGGCTCCGCTACGCCCAAGGGCCACGCGCGCCGATGTCAGGCTTCGCAGGCGAGCCATGGGATCGGCGGAAACGGGTGCGCTCACGGCGTATAGTCCAGCAAGGCCGCGCCCCGGGCCGGTGGGGTAACCTGCCCTCGCGCGTCGATCATCTCCATTGCCGCCAGCCACGCCTCAAACTCTGGCGCCGGCCGGAGGCCCAGGACGCCGCGCACATACAGGGCGTCGTGGAAACTGGTGCTCTGATAGTTCAGCATCACGTCATCGGCGCCCGGCACGCCCATTACGAAATTGACCCCGGCCACCCCCAACAGGGTCAGCAAC
>JANYFU010000434.1 GCA_025359665.1 Caulobacteraceae bacterium | reverse complement strand
GGTAGTGGTGTCGGGGCCGGAGGTGAAAAAGGTGATCACGAAGTCGTCCAGGCTGAGCGTGAACGCCAATAACGCACCGGCCAACAGGCCCGGGCGCATGTGCGGCACGATCACATCCCAGAATATTCGCCATTCTCCCGCGCCCAGGTCCTTGGCCGCCTCCTCCAGTTCGCGGTTGAAGCTGGCCAGGCGGCCGCGAATGACGATGGCCACGAAGCTGAACGAAAACGAGATGTGCGAGATGATGATCGCGCCCAGGTTCAGCGGCCAGATCAAGTCGGTCGGCCAGGGCATGACCTGGGTGAAGAACACCAGCATCGCCACGCCCATGCAGATCTCCGGCACCACGATCGGCAGTCCGAGCGCGCCCTCAAGGGCTGGTTTGGCCGGAAACCGGAACCGCCAGAGCAACATCGCCGTCAGGGCGCCGAGGATCACGCTGACCAGGGTGGAGACCAGGGCGATGGTCAGGGAGTTGCCGAAGGCGACGATCAGGTCGGTGTCCTGAAACGCGACCTTGTACCACTCGAGCGTAAAGCCTCGCCAGACGATGTTGCGCTTGGAGGTATTGAAGCTGAAGGCCATCAGGGTGACCAGTGGCGCGTAGAGAAAGATCACTACCGCCGCCAACCAGACGCGGATCGGCCAGCGGCCCAGATACTCGAGCGGACCCGGCCGGGCCTTCGGGAAGGCGCCGCTCACCGCTCGCGCCCCTTGCGGTTCCGCGACACAATCGCCTGCACGGCGATGGCCAGGAAGGTCATGTACATCAATAGAAATGACAGGGCGGCGCCGAATGGCCAGTCGTTGGCGGTCTTGAATTGGCGCTCGATGACATTGGCGATCATCTGGCTCGACGGGCCCCCCAGCAGATCGGGTGTAAGATATGCGCCGACAGAGGGTATGAGAGTAACCAGAACACCGGAGACGATGCCCGGAATCGCCAGAGGGATCACCACTCGCCGAAACGTTGTCAAGTGGCTGGCCCCCAGGTCGAGGCTGGCCTCCAGCAACGAACGGTCAAGACGGTCCAGGGCGGCATAGAGCGGAAGGACCATGAAGGGCAGCTGCACATAGACCAGACCGAACACCACCGCGAAATTGTTGTGCAGCAGCCGCAACGGTTGAAACGGCCCGAGTGGATGGCCGAACAACGCGGTCAAGTGGCTAAAGGTGTTCCAGAAGAACGCCAGGGTGAAATTGATATAGCCCTCGGTTCGTAACACCGCCATCAGGGCATAGGTGCGGATCAGCAGGTTGGTCCAGAACGGCAGCATGATCAGCAGCAGCAGCCAGGCCTTGGATTTCTCCGTCGCGAAGGTGATGGCGATAGCCACCGGAAACCCCACGATCAGGCAGAGCACCGTGGTGATGGCCGCGAACCAGAACGACTTGAAGATGATGCCCAGATAGAGCGGTTTGATCGCGTGGGCGTAGTTGCTGAAGGTGCCGTTGACGGCGATTTCCGTCAGGCTCTTGTTCTCTCCGAAACTGTAGCCCCAGATGATGGCGAGAGGCACAAGGAAGAAGGCCAGCAGCCAGAAAATCGGCGGCGTGGCCAGCGACGCGAACACCGCCTTAGCCTTGGTCCAGCTCTCATCCATGGTGAAGGCCCCCATCCTCCCCTTCGGGGGGACTTCCCCCACGCCAACGGGAAGAGAGACGCCATTCTCCTCGCCCTCTGGGGGAGGGGGACCGCGAAGCGGTGGAGGGGGCTCCAGTAGAGCGACACATCGGATCGAGGCTCTTCACGCCGCAAAGATCCGCGTCACGGTTTCGTCGAACAGGTGGGCGCGGTCCAGGCCCTCGAAATCGGCGTATTCGCACTTCGCCATGACGGCGGCCGGCGGGAAGATCACGCGGTTGTCGCGATAGTCGGCCGGCATCAGGGCCAGAGCGGCGGCGTTGGGGGTCGGGTATTTGATGGTGTTGTAGACGCCCGCCCCGGTCTTGCCGTCCAGCAGGAAGTTGATGAACCTGTGGGCGTTATCCGGTCGCGGCGCGCCCTTTGGGATGCACAGGGAATCGGAATTGATGATGCTGCCCTCCCGAGGTACCACGAAATCGAGGTCAGGATCCTCGGTCATCACCTGGGCGATGTCGCCGTTGTACTCCATGACGATGTCGATCTCGCCCGACAGCAGCAGATCCTGGCCCTCGTCGTGGTGGAAGATCTTGATGCTGGGTTTCTGGCGAATCCACATCTCGGCGACCTGATCGATGACATTCACCGGAATATTGCGCACCGAGTGGCCGAGATACTTGGCCCCCAGTTCGATCATGTCATCGGCCTCGGAAAACACCCCGATCCGGCCCGAATAGCGGGATGAATCCATCACCCACTTCCAGCTGTCGGGAACGCCGTCGGTCTTCGACTTCCGATAGCCGATCCCGAGCACCAGCCAAGTGTAGGGCATGGAATAGCGCCGCCCCGGATCGAAGGGCGGATCACGGAACGCTGGCAGCAGGTTGGCCCGGTTGGGAATCTTGGCCAGGTCCAGGGGCATCAGCAGGTCGGCGATGCGAAACCGGGTGACATATTCGTTCGACGGTACGATGACATCAAAACCCGGATTGCCGGCCTTCAGCTTGGCGAACAGCTCATCATTGGTGGCGAACAGGCTCATCTTCACCTCGATGCCGGTCGCCGCCTTGAAATCCGCCAAGGTGGTTTTACCGGTATAGGTGTCCCAGTTGTAGAGATTGAGCCTCAATTCCTCGCCGTTGGGTCCTATGCGGCCCTTGGGGGCGCAGCCTTCGAGCCCCGAGAAACTCAAGCCTGCGGCGGCGGCGCCCAAACCCGCCAACAGGGAGCGGCGGGATGATCTGGGAGGGCGATTAACGAGACGCATGATTAAGAATCTGGCTCACGCGTTCTTCAGATACCAATCATAGTCGAGGGCAGAGACCACTTCATTGAAGCGGTCCTGTTCGGTGCGCTTGACCTTGCCGAACATGGTCACGAACCGATCACCCAGATAGTCACGCATGACCGCCGAGCCCTCGAAGTGATCGACCGCCGCGAACCAGTTCGCCGGCAGGCGCAGGTTGCTCTTGGCGGCGACGGCATAACCGTCGCCCTCGACCGGCGGGCCAGGGTCGATCGCGTGGGTCAGGCCGTGGTGCACGGCCGCCAGTAAGGTGGCCAAGGCCAGATAGGGGTTAGCGTCGGCGCCGGCCACGCGGTGCTCGATGTGGCGCCCCTTCGGTGGTCCGGCCGGCACCCGCAAAGATACGGTGCGGTTGTTGACTCCCCAGGTCGGCGCCACCGGCGCATAGCTGTTGGCGCGGAATCGGCGATAGGAATTGGCGTTCGGCGCGAAGATGGCCATGCCGTCGGCGAGGGTAGCCTTCATACCCCCGACCGCGTGCCGCAAGGCCGGCGTACCGGCTGGGTCCTCGCTGGCGAAGATGTTTTCGCCCGCCGCGTCATTGACGCTGACGTGCAGATGCAGGCCGCTGCCGGCTCGGTTCGAAAACGGCTTGGCCATGAAACTGGCCTCGGCTCCGTGACGGACGGCCACCCCCTTGGCGATGCGCTTATACATCAACGCTTCGTCGGCGGCCCGCAGGGCGTCGGGACCATGCTTGAGCGTAAGTTCAAGTTGCCCCGGCGCATACTCTGAGATGGCTCCCTCCAGCGGCACGCCCTGAACATCGGCCGCCGCCCACAAATCACGTAGAAATCCCGAGAAGTCCTCGATCTCACGCAGGCCATAGACCCCATGCAGGCTGGGTCGCTCCCCAGTCCCCGGAGCCGCCGCCAGCTGAATGCCGCCGGCAGCGGTCCGGATCGGATCGATCAGGTAATATTCCAGTTCGCAGGCCACCACCGGCGTCAGGCCATCGGCCGCGAAGCGCTCCAACACCCCGCGAAGCACATGGCGCGGATCGAGATCGTTCGGCCGCCCGTCCAGCTCGTACATCGAGGTGATGACCTGCGCCACGTCGTCGCCCAGCCAAGGCGCCTTGACCAGGGTTCCCGGCGCCGGCTTGGCGAGGCGGTCGGCGTCCCCGTCCTCCCAGACCAGGCCGGTGTCTTCGCAGTCCTGCCCGGTAACGTCGCACACCAGCACCGATCCAGGAAGAAAACGGCCGTATTCGTAGATCGCCATCAACTCATGGCGCCGAAGCCGCTTGCCTCGCGGCACGCCCGACAGCGCGGTGAACAGGATCTCGAAGAACTGGACTTCCGGATGGGCCCCCAGAAAGGCGCGCGCCTCATCGGGGTGGGCGATTGGATTGGGGAGATCTGTCATCTGTGATCACTCTTTGGTCCGAGGATCGGCACTGTCAAGGTTCGCGAACGAACCCAGCCGCCTACTCGCGTGTGAAATCCCTGGGTACCTGGGGATTTACGCCTGCCCGGGTCCAAAGCACGATCTCATTGCCCCAAGGATCGCGGAACGCGGCGTTGTAGCCGTTGAACTCCGACCAATAGTGGTCGCGCCATAGCACCTTCGCGCCGCGACGCACCGCCTTGTCGAGGATGTCGGCCTCCGACTGACCTTCGCCCACCAGAATCCAGATCCGGGGCTTGCGGCCCTCGGTGGCGGCGAAGCGCGGCGCTATGCCGCCTGGCTCGGGATGGGGCCGGGCGTTGGCCGGGTCATAGATACCGACGTGCAGATTGCCGACCTGGCTGTCGGAGCCGTCCTTGTTGGGAAAGAACCCTCCCGGCATCATCCGATGAAAGATTCCGACCGAGCGCGGGTCGTCTTCCCAGCCCAGGACCTCGGTATAGAACCGCGCCGCCGCCGCCGGGTCGTTCGACGGCATGTCGACGAAAATCAGCGTGTTTGGACCGGCCATCGACGTCCCTCCATCAGTCTCTTATCGAATGAACGCTAGCCACAGCCGACAGCTCTGACCAGCGGGGACACCACCTAAGGCTTTGGCGGGCTGTAGACTGGAAACGGCGGCCGGCGTGGCGTGGACGACGGCGCTTTGGCGAGTGCGTCCATGGCGAGAGCCACCGCCTTCTCAAGCTGCGGATCATGACCGGCGGCGACGGCGGCCGGATCCTGGTCGACGGCATAGTCTGGCTCCACACCGTGATTCTCCACATCCCATTCCCCCGCTGGTGAGAAGAAGCCAACGCTAGGTGATGTCACCGAACCCCCATCCATCAACACCGGTATCTCCCCGATCCCCACAAGGCCGCCCCAGGTGCGCTTGCCCACCAACGGCCCTAGCTTTTTGTAGCGGAACAGCCACGGCATCGCATCACCGCCAGAACCGCTGACCTCATTGGCGATCATCACCTTTGGCCCATAGATGCCGGCGGCTGGAGAGTGCTCGATCGCTCCATAGCGCGGCTGCCAATAGCTCTCGATCGTCCGACCCAACACTTCGATGATGTAATCGGCCACCTGGCCGCCGGCGTTGAAACGCTCGTCGATGATCGCGCCCTGTTTGTCCGTCTGAGCGAAATAGTAGCGATTGAAATTGGTGAAGCCGCCCTCCGCCGTGTCGGGCAGATAGACATAGGCGAGCTTGCCACCGGACAAATCCGCCACTTTGCGCCGGTTGCCCTCGATCCAGTCCAGGTTGCGCAGTCGCGCCTCGCTGGCGATCGGAACCACGGTGATATCGCGCGCCGGGCTACCAGCGGCGGGAGCTAGGGTGATGCTCACCGCGTGACCGGCCGTTCCCTCCAGAGGACGCTGGATATCCACGTCGGCCGAAACTGCCTCGCCATTGACCGCAACGATGCAATCGCCCTGGGCGACGTTCAGTCCCGGCTGAGCCAGAGGCGCCTTGGCGTCCGGCGACCAGGTTCCGCCGGTGTAGATTTTGGCCAGGCACCAGCGACCGTTCCTGATCGCGTAGTCAGCGCCCAGCAGCCCGCCAGGCACCTTCCGCGCCGCTGGAATGGCGCCGCCAAAGCCACGCAGGTGGCCGACCGAGAAGCCGGTCAGCATCTCCTGGAATACGTAGTTCAGGTCCGAGCGCGCCCGAACCGCCGCCGCGTAGGGTTGTAGCCGCCGTTCCTCGGCGACCGTGTCGACACCGTGGAAATTGGGGTCATAAAAATAGCCCCGCTCGATGCGCCAGACCTCATGGTACATTTGCGCCCACTCGGCGGCCGGATCGACCCGCACCTCGAGGCCGTCAAGCACCAGATTTCCCGCCGCGTCATCCGGCTTGATCGGTTTGTCGGCCGCAACAATGCTGTAGCTGGGCTTGGGGGGCGGTCCGCCGGGCGCGGCGACTTCGGCATGAGGCGCGGCCAGGGCCAACAGCATTTTCTGGCCATCGGCCGTCAGTTGATAGCTCTGGACACGACTGGCCAGGACCTCGGCCTTTCGGTCCTCGAGACTCCAGCGACTGAGCGTTCCAGACGGCGTCCCCTGGCCCAACGCCCCCTGCCCCGCGTCCGCGGTCAGGAAATACAGCGTGCCGGCCTTGCCGGTCTGAAGATTGCCATAGCCCTTCGGCGGAAACGGCAGGGGCGTAATGCGGGTGGCGATCGCTTCAACGGACAGGCCGCCAAGGTCGATCGCGGTAGGTGGCGTAACCGCGGGCGGCGGCGTGGCTTTCGGATGGGCCTTGGACTCGGCCTTGGCTTCACCGGCCTGGCCCGCGGGGGTGGCGTCAGCCGCTTCCTTGGCCTTGGCCAGAGCCTCCGCCGCGGTCTTCTCGTCGTCGGCCTCCGGAGCGGTGGGGGCCGTCGTGGCTCGGGACAGCGCCAGGGCGTAGATCGAACTCGTCGGTTGATAAAGGTCGGCGGTCATGTCCAGGCCGTAGAGGGTGGCTCCGGCGTTGTTGCTGGTCTGGAAATAGAGGTATTTGCCGTTGCGATCGAAAGCTGGGTCCTGGGACTCGGCCATTGCGTTGGTCAGCTGCGTCGATACGCCGGTGGCCAGCTGGTAGAGCATCAGCACATGCATGTGGTTGGCCGTCGCATGCGGATAGACCAGCCACCGCGAGTCCGGCGACCAGGCCATGGCGTGCGTCTCCTGGGCGAAACCACCAAACACATCGGTCGGTCCCAACGTGGTCAGCGCGCCGGTCGCCAAGTCCAAAACATAGACGTGCAGGCGATTGTCGTGGAAGGCGATCTTCTTGGAGTCTGGCGACCAGACCGGCTCAAAATAATAGGCGGCCTCGGGCGCCAGCTTATACTTCCGCACCGCCGCGGGCGCCGCGCCACCCGGACCGGTCTGGGCGGCCACGTGCAGGGCGTAGAGACCGGATTCGTCGGAGAAATAGGCCACGGACTGGCCATCGGGACTCCAGGCCGGCTCACGCTCCATAACACCCGGCGTGGCGGTCAGGTTGCGAATCGCGCCGCCAGCGTCGTGCCGCGCGGGAACGGTGAGAATATCGCCGTGCGCCTCCACGACGGCGCGCAGGCCAGTTGGCGAAACCGCTACATGCTCCACCTCGTCGGCGACATTCAGGATACGCGCCCGAACGTCGGGCATATCGCCGGCCACATTAACTGGGACACGCACCGGGACCGACGCCGGGGTGGCGAGGTCAAGCGTGTAAAGTTCGCCCAGCCGGTCGAAGATCAGTGTCTGACCGTCGGTGGACAGTGTGCGGATATCGGCGCTGGTATTGTGATAGATTTCGGTCACGACCTTGGTGGCGGGATCATAGACGAAGACCCCGATCCGGCCGCGCCGACCCGAGAGAAAATAGACCTTGTCGCCCAGGAATACCGGCGAGAAATCCGCCGCCGCCTCATGCGGAATCTCCGTTGAAACCAGACCCGGCAGGGTGGTCAGCCAAACCGTTCCGGCGCGGCCCCCACGATAGTTTCCCCAGGCCACATAGCTGGTGAAATCGAACGAAAAGGCGGGCGCCAACGGCGTGTAGACAATCGTACCGCCATCCGGTGAGAGCTTTCCCGAAAACGCCATGGGCAGCGGCAAGGGCGTGGCGACCCCGCCCTCGGCCGCCACGGAAAACAGCTGGGTATAGCGGCTGGCGGAGGCGCGATTCGACCGGAAGATCAGGCGCCTGCCATCAGCGGTCCAGGCCACGGCGCTGTCGCCCGCCGGGTGATAGGTGACACGGTGCGGTATGCCACCGCTCACCGGCACGGTGAAAACATCGACGTTGCCGTCATAGTCGCCCGTGAAAGCCAGGGTCTGGCCGTCGGGAGAGAAGATTGGGGCGCTTTCGATACCCACGCCGGTGGTCAGGCGTGTCGCCTTGCCCCCGATCCTGGGCACGGTCCAGATATCACCAGCGTAGGAAAAGGCGATCAGATCGTGGCTAAGGGCCGGCTGCTGCAAGAGGGTCGGAATGGGCGCCGGCTGGGCGAGCGCCGCGGCGGCGGTCAAGGCGGAGATAGCGACCCCAAGGGCCAGGACATTACGCAAGGGTGTTCAACTCCGATGTTCGGTAATCACAGTGGCGCGGAAGGTTTCACGCCGCGCCAGAAGCTGCAAGGCTCAGACCCAGGCTTACCCCCATATGGGGGGGTGCCGGTTCTTCCACGGCTGTTCCGTCTCCAACTGCCCCGCCAACCTATAAAGCGTGGCCTCGTCGGCGAAGCGCCCGGTGAACATCATGCCGATCGGCAGGCCACTTTCCGACTGCCACAAGGGCAGCGATACGGACGGCTGGCCGGTAAAATTGAACGGTGGGGTGGTGGCGTAGGTATCCGCTTGGCGACGGTCGAAGTCCCTCAGGGCCACGGTCAGAGGGTTTAGCCAGTCGAGGCGCGGCGACGGCCGGGACATGGTTGGCGTGAGATAGACATCGAATCCTTCGAAGGTCGTCAGAATCTGGCGGTTGACCAATCGCAGTTGCTGCCAGCCCCAGAACGCCTGCTGGCCGCTCACGCGCTGACCGGCTTCATAGGCGCGCCGCGCGAGTGGACCCAGTTCACCCTCCGCCGGCTCACGGCCCAGCAATTCGACCCAGCGCTTGATGTTAGCCGAGAAATGCGACGCGCTGACCAGACCCTGGGCACGATAGAGGCCACGATAGTCGATCCCCAGGCCCTGTTCGAACACCTCATGCCCCATGGCCTTCAGTAGTTCGACGGTCTCAAGCAGCTTCGCGCTCATCTCGTCATCGATCGGCCGGCCGCTGGGCGTCTCGCCCGACCAGGCGATGCGCAGCTTGCCGGGACTCTTGGAGACCTCGTCCAGATAGGGTCCGGACTTGGCGGGCGCCTGGAACGGATCGCCGATCTGGGCGTAACCGGTAGCGTCGAGCATGGCGGCGCTGTCACGTACGGACCGACTTACAACGTGGTGGACGCTGAACCCTAGCGCTCCGTCGGAAACCTCGCAGATCGGGGTGCGGTCCCGGGTGACCTTCATGCCCACCAGGCCGCAGTTGGCGGCCGGAATGCGGATTGAGCCGAGACCGTCGCTGGCGTGAGCCATGGGAACCATTCCCGACGCCACCGCGGCCGCCGCTCCGCCTGACGAGCCGCCAGAGATATGCTCGGGGTTCCAGGGGTTTCCGCTGGGACCCAGCCGCTCGGAATTGGTCACTCCGGGAATGCCAAACTCGGGTGTGTTGGTCTTACCCAACAACACGACGCCGCTGGCGCGATAGCGCCGTATCAGCTCGCTGTCGCCGTCGTCGGCCGCCACCTGGGCGTAGTTGGATCCCGAGGTTCGCGGCCAACCCTTCACTTGGGCTCCCAGGTCCTTGATCAGAAACGGCACACCGGTGAACGACCCCACCGGCAACGGCCCGGCGGCCACCGCCCTCGCCTCGTCATAGGCCTTGTGAACCACCGCGTTCAGCGTCGGATTGTGACGCTCGATCCGCTCGATGGCGGCTTCAACGAGTTCAATGGCGGTGATCTCGCCCTTGCGGATCAACTCGGCAAGGCCGAGGGCGTCCTGATCGCAATAGTTCGAGTTAGCCATGGCGTGTTCCTAGCGCGCTGTCTTGACCGGCCCATGGGCCGGTCGTTCCGGCGTTCAGTATTCACCAAAAGCAACCAGGGGCGCCACTCCCATACGATCGATCCGCGGGATCGGTGTTATGAAAGCGCCAGCAAATCACGCCTCAGGCTGTCAACTTCCCGCTCAACCAGCAGTCCCGGAAGCAGAGCGTGCTCGCTCGCCCAGAGCGGCGTCGCCGCCGTTAACAAGGCTTGTCCCGCCGGCGTCAGAGTCATCAAGCGTCCGCGCCGGTCTCTTGGGTCGACGCAGATCTGAACCAGACCCCGCCGCTCCAAAGGCTTGAGCGCCGCGGTCAGGGTGGTGCGATCCAGGCCCAGAAGCGACGCCACCGCCCCCATACCAGCCGGCTCTGGACGATTGAGCGAATTCAAAAGCGAAAATTGCCCGCTGGTCAGCCCCACGGGCCGCAGCGCGTCATCGAAACGCCGGGCCAGCTTGCGCGCCGCCCGTTGGGCATGAAGGCACAGGCAAGTGTCGCGAACCCGTCGGGTCGTCTCAAAGGCGGTCTCATCGGTCTTTGACATTGCTAATTCATGTTGATATCAATCTAAAAAGTCAAGGTGCCGAGCCCCAGCAATCCAAGGAGCCAACATGTTGCAAACGCTCACCAAACCTCGCCCCATCGTATCACGGGAACAGTGGCTGGACGCGCGTAAGGCGCTTTTGCTCAAGGAAAAGCAGGCCACCCGGCTGCGCGACAGCATCAACACCGAGCGTCTGGCGCTGCCCTGTGTGAAGGTCGATAAAACCTATGTCTTCCAGACCTCCCAAGGCGAGAAGACCCTGGCGGAGCTGTTCTCGGGACGCAGCCAGCTGATCGTCTACCACTTCATGTTCGGTCCCGAGTGGGAGGCGGGATGTCCCGGTTGTTCGTTCCTGTCGGATCATCTTGACGGCGCCCTGCCCCACCTGGAACATCACGACGTCTCCCTGGTGGCGGTCTCCCGCGCGCCACTGGCCAAGATCGAGGCTTACAAGCGCCGCATGGGTTGGCGTTTTCCTTGGGTGTCAGCAGCGGGAAGTGATTTCAACCACGACTATCACGTGTCGTTCTCGTCGGAAGAGCTGGCGAGCGGCGAAGTTTTCTACAACTTCACCCAGATCCCTACCGCGGACGCAAACGACGAACTTCCGGGTCTCAGCGCCTTCTCGAAAGACGAGTCCGGTGAGGTTTTCCACACCTATTCCAGCTACGCGCGCGGTCACGAGGAGCTGGTGGGCGCGTTGATGATCCTCGACTGCGCACCGCTAGGCCGCAACGAGGATCGGAAAATGGACTGGATGCGGCGGCATGACGAATATGAAGATACGCCGCCAGCCTCTGCCTGCCACGGCGCCGCCTAGACGAAGGCGTTCAGTCGTCGGGTTGGGGGACAGTCGGTAAGCGCGCTTCCTCCCAGGCGCCGATAATCTCATCCGCGGTGGCGAGGATTGCGCAGTTCAGGTCAAGGCTCTTCAGGGCGACCGCGTGCAGATCCTCCTCGTAGGCGGCGCAGGCGTCTCCAGCCAGGAAGACGTGGTAATCGAGATGGAAGGCGTCGCGGACGGTGCTGTCCACGCAGCTCTCGGTGGTCAAACCGCACACGACCAGCGTGTCGACGCTCCTGACTTTCAGGATGAAGTCCAGGTCGGTCTGAAAGAAGGCGCTGTATCGCGTCTTGGCGATTACCGTTTCTCCAGGCTCCGGCAAGGGGCCGATGAAGGCGGCGCCGGGGGTTTCACGACGACAGAGGCCCATGGCCTGGTCCGGATCACCGCCGCGGCGGCGAATGCGTTCGCGCCACGCCGGCGAGTCGGTTTCGCCCTGAGTGCGCAGGGCGGCAAATAAGACTGGAACGTTGGCGCCTCGAGCCGCCCGCGCCAGGCGGCCGGCGGCGGCCAGCGCCTTCGGGACGCCCGAAAGGTCAAGACCAGCGCGACCGAAGGCCCCGTCCGGCGCCGCGAAATCCACCTGCATGTCGATGATCAGCAGGGCGGCGCGCGCCGGTGCGATCCAATCGGCCAGATCGTCCCCATCAGTGGCGGTCACGCGAAGGCCTTGCGCAGCTTCGGTAGCACCTCGGACCCGAACCGCTTCAACCCCTCGTCATAGTTGTCGAAGATCAGCATCAACCCGTCGAGCTCACAATAGTCGACAAGGGCCTCGATCTCGGCGGCGCAGGTCGCCGGCGCTCCGGCCACGGTCTGGGTCATGAAGGCGCCCTGGCTGGCCGCCAGGCTGTCGAGGCGCTCGGCCGGCGCGCCCCAGCTGCGCAGCATCTCGATCACCGCCGCCATGTCGACCCCATTACGGTAGCGGGTTACCAGGGCCTCGGCCGCCGCGTCGGTGTCGGCCTGGATCACGGTACACATCATATAGGTCTTGGTGGTCAGCCCATGATCGGCGGCGATCCGCCTAGCCCGACGACTGGCGTCGCGCCGTTCTTCAGCGGTACGGCCGCCAATAAAGCAGGCGTCCGCCGCCCGCACGGCGAACCGCAGGCCACGCTCGGACATGCCAGCGCAGATCAGATCGGGCCGCGGTTTGGACAGCGGCTTGGGATCGGAGACGCAACCCCTCATCGTGAAATAGCGGCCTTCGAAATCCACGCTGGGCTCACTCCACAACCGCGTGACGACCGTGGTCCACTCCTCGGCCAGCTGGTAGCGCTCATCGTGGTCATGGCTCTCGTCCCAGGCGCCCATCTGGTCGAACTCGGCCTTGTAGGCGCCAGCGACGATATTGAGGCCGGCCCGGCCACCACTGATGTGATCCAGCGTAGTGATCATCTTGGCCGTGACGGCCGGGTTATGCAGCAGGGTGTGGACCGTCGCCCAGATTTTGATCCGCGATGTCGCCTGGGCGATGGCGGCCATCATGGTCAGGGATTCCAAGCTGGTCCCCCAATGGTCGGTATCGCCGCCAAACCCCCGCCACTTGCCCATCGACATGACGAAATCCAGGCCAGCGGCTTCAGCAGCCAAAGCCGCGGCGAGGTTCTGCGGCCAGAGGCCGTTGAGCCGAGGCGTCGTCCTTGAGATGATCCAACCGCCATTGGCCACCGGCAGGAAGACGCCGAAGGTCTTCGCACCGCCGCCGGGAGAATCAGCCATGGCCGGCCGTCAGCGCCAGGGCCTCGGCCGGGCTGTTGACCGCGCGATTGGCGTCGTCGGCGAAGGCTCCTAGAGTACGCAATACGGCCATGCGGGCGCCCTCGGCGTCGTGCGCGGCTATACGATCGATGACTTCCAGATGCTGCGCGATCTCCTCCAACCGCCGGGCCTCGGTGTCGGCGCCCATGGAATAGACCCAGAAACGCGCGGCCTTGTGCTGAAGGGGGATCAGGATGCGCGCCAGGGTCACATTGCGGCTGGCGCGGGCGATAGCCTCGTGGAACCGTTGGTCCATGCCCACCAGGGCCACGGCGTCATTGGCCCGGACGGCCGCCTCCGCGCCGTCAAAAGCGGCGCGCAGCCGCTCGATATCCTCGGGGCCGGCGTTGGATGCAGCCAGGGCGGCGCAGTGCGGTTCGATCAGGCGCCGCGCCTCAACCGCCTGACGCACTTCGAGCAGATCCAGTGGCGCGACACTGGTGCCCGCCCGGGCGCGCCGCGCCACCAAGCCTTCCAGGGCCAGCCGGCCAAGGGCGTCCCGTATGCCAGCCAGCCCGGCGTCATAGCGGTTGGCCAGAACCAGCTCATCTAGACGGCCGCCCGGGGGCAGTTCGCCAAGGATGATATCCAGCAGGATGCGCTCATAGACCCGCGCCTTGGCCAGATCGGGCGACCATTCCGGAAACACCGTCCACTCGGTCGTGGCGACGCGGCGTTGGGTTTTGGCTTCGGCGCTCATCCTCACCCGCTCGTAACTGTCCTGGGCCGTTCCCCGCCCCTTGGAAGGCCGATCAAATCCAAGGTTAGGGCGAAGTCTCGAGAATCGCCAGAGAAGGCTTGAGCGGTGAAGTACCGGAGCGCCGTGCCGAGGCTTCACGGGCGTCAATCATGGATTGGTAGAGGTCGAAAAGTGCGGTGAAGTGGGTCTCGGCGCTGCCGGGCGGGTCCAGGATCACCCGCCGACCTGGCGCATCGACCGCCTTCAGCAGGTCCAGAATTGCCGAGGCGCAGCTATCCGCATCCCCTGTGGCGTAGACCCGGGACAGGCCCCGCCGGGCCAGATCGGCGGCGCCGCCGGTATCCGGGGAGACCACCGCAAGGCCCGACGAAATCGCCTCGGCCACCACCAACCCATAGGTTTCGGCGCCCGAGCCGTGCACCAGGATATCGCCGCTGGCCAAAAGACTGGCCAGGCGCTGACGATCGGAAACCGCGCCCATCACATGGGTATGTCCCGCCGCCCGCGCCCAGGCCTCCACGGAGGCGCGAATCGGGCCATCGCCGATGATCGCCAAGCCGAGATCCGGCCGCACCGCCCTGGCCCGCGCGAAGCCGTCGATGATCGTGCGATGACGTTTTTCCGGATGATGGCGACCAACAGCCAGCAACAAACGTCCGGTGGGAGGGACGCCGCACTGGGCAAGGAGGGATTGACGCAGGGCTTCGTCCCGCTTGTCGGGTGAGAAAACCCCGGTCTCTATGCCAAAAGGGACCGAGACCGGGTTATGCAGGTGAAAGCCCTTTAGCCGCTGAGCGAGCCAGTCCCCGCCTGTGACGGTGACATCGAAGCAATCGCTCAGCCGCCGCGCATAACGCCAGTAGGCCCCGAACAGCCGGTCGATGGCTGGCGGAGACATGATCCCGCCGAGCAGCGTATAGGGATAGCCAGCGATGAAATCCTGGTGGAAAACCAGGGACTTGACCGCCTTGCCCGGCCAGTGCCCGGCAAGCCAGCCTCCCCGCCATGGGGACGAGCCCTCGACCACGTCGGGCGCCTCCCGATCCAGCACCCGCCAGACCTCTTCGCCGCCGAAGAACATGTGATAGTTGGCGTCAAAAGGCATGCCAGGGCTCTTCACCCAGACGATCTTTCCGCCGGGGCGCTGTTCGGTCCAGCTCTCGGCCCCTGGGGCGACAACGACGATCTCATGCCCCCAGCGCGCGGCATGATCGAGTTTTTGGCGCACGTAGCTCGCCACGCCGCCGCCCGTCTCGGAGTAGAAGCCGGAAACATCCGCGATCTTCATGCCCTGGCCAGGGCCTCATAGCGGGCTAGCAGGCCGCCCATCGCCGCATCCCATG
Organism: Caulobacteraceae bacterium; assembly: GCA_025359665.1. Classification (GTDB taxonomy): domain Bacteria; phylum Pseudomonadota; class Alphaproteobacteria; order Caulobacterales; family Caulobacteraceae; genus Acaudatibacter. Next base: position 11,835 of record JANYFU010000434.1, on the reverse strand, counting down.
AATAGGTCAGGCTGCGTTCCCGGCCCGCCCGGCCCATTCGTCGCCTGAGCGCCGGGTCGATCGCAAGGGCGGCCACGGCGTCATAGAGCGCCCCATCGTCCCCGACCTCGGCCAGAAATCCGGTAACGCCCGGCTCGACCAGCGATCGGCTGCCGGTGGCGTTGGCGCAGACGGCCGGCAGTCCCGAAGCCATGGCCTCGAGCGTCACATTGCCGAAGGTCTCGGTATCACTGGGGAACAGGAATACGTCGGAACTGGCGTAGGCGACCGCCAGGGTGTCGCCGTTCAGATAACCCTCGAAGATCGCCCCAGGGACATGCTGTTCGAGAAATCCCCGCTCAGGCCCGTCGCCGACGAACAGAGCCCGATGGGCGACGCCGGAGGCCTTCAGCCGCGCCAGCACAGCCGCAACCTCGGCGACGCGCTTTTCCTTCACCAGCCGGGATACGAAGGCGATCACCACCTCATCCGGCCCGACGCCGCGCTCGGCGCGCCAAGCCTCGGAGCGCTTGCCCGGGTGGAATCGGACCGTATCGACTCCACGCGGCCAGAGTCGAAGCTCGCCCTTGACCCCGTCGGCGCGCAGCACATCGATCATCGAGGGCGACGGCACATAGATCTCAAGGCACGCGTCATAGAAGTTTCGGACGATCCCGGTCAGCAGCGGCGTGAGGCCGCGCAGGCCATAGTATTTCAGATAGGTCTCGAAGCGTGTGTGATAGGACGCGACGATCGGCCAGCCCATTTTCTGGCCAAGCTTCTGCGCAGCGTGCCCCAGCAGATCTGGGGTAGCGATATGCAGGATGTCCGGCTTGAACGCCAGAAGCCGATCGCGCGCGGGTCGTGACAACCCCAGGGCGGCGCGGTACTCGCCCCGCCCTGGCGCGGCGATCGAAAAAACCGGAATCACCTCGCCGTTGTGAGCAAAGGCCGGGACCTTGCCAACCGGCGCGAAAACCAGGACCTCGACGCCCTGGGATTCCAGGAATCCGACCATGCGATTGAGCGTCAAGGCGACGCCGTCCGCTATGTAGTTGTAGGACCCCGTGACCAGGGCGACCTTCAACGGCCCGGGGAGGTCCGTTGGGCTCAGCTGAGGTGCTTGGCCAGATGCTTGTTCATTTCGAACATATCGACGGCGTCCTTGCCATCGAAAATCGGGCGCAGCTTGGCGTCAGAAACGATCTCCCGCTTGTTGGCTGGGTTCTGCAGCTTGTGCTCCTTGATGTAGGCCCACATTTTCGAAACCACTTCCCCGCGCGACAGCGGTGTCGAACCCACGACACCGGCCAGCGCGGCGGAGGGTTGCAAAACCTTTTGCAGGCCATTGGGCTTCTTGGCGGCGACTTCCGTCATTGTTGTTTATAACCTCCCTTGGTGGATTGCGCGCCGATCCGGCGATACGCGCGACCGACAATGGCGCCTTATCCACCAAAGCCAAGACGCGATATAGGCAAAAAACGTCTCTATGCCGCCTAATCACTGATCAGTAACGAAGCCGCCACATCAGGAATGCCGGCCGCTTGGCTTGACGGTCAGATTCCATCTGACTTGCGGACCCGCAGAGCCTCGGCGATCATCGCGTGCCGCTTGGCGTCGATGCGATACAGAAACAAGGTGGCGGTGGCCAGCAGGGAAACCATCGCGGCGGTCGGACCTGCCGCCCAGGCCAGGTTGCTGACGATCGCCGGTGTTAGATGAGTCCCCAGCGCCGCCCCTGCGACGCCCTTGGGAAAATGAACGATATCCAGCGCCACACCGGCCAGCAGCGCGCCAAGCCCCGTAGCGGCCTTGGCCGCGAAGCTCAGGCCGGCGAAATACAACCCTTCGCGGCGGGCGCCAAACAGGAATTCATGCTCGTCCGCCGCGTCCGCCATCATCGAGCCGATCGCGATGCCAGTAACCGCGAGGCCCACACCCGCCAGGAATCCGTTGATACCTAGAGGAATTATCGTGGCGTCGCCCGTTATCGAAATCAAGCCCAGGGCGCGTAGACCGGACAGGCCGCCTTGGGCCACGCACAGCATGGCGAGGCCGCCCATGACCAATGTCTTCTTCTCCAGCCGCTTGGCCACGATCGGCGCCAGCGGCACCCCGACAAACAGGCCCGCGAATACGGCGAGGGTGATCAACAGGATCTGCGCCGAGCTGATCCGCCAGACGAACAGATGCATGTATTGGCTGAGGCTGGTGGCCATGCCCTGCGCCGCCGAAAACAGCACCGAGAGAACGAACAGCACCAGGAAGGACGGGTTCCTGAAGACTTCCCCTAGTTCCAGGATCAGCCTGCGATGCAGCGCCGTGCCGTCCTTGGGCGCCACGGCGAGGCCACCGGCGAAGCGGCGCACGCCCAGAACAGCCACCACGCCGCCGATCAGAATGACCACCGCGCTGGTCCAGCCCAGCGGCGCATAACCCTGAACGTGACGCAGGCCAACCGGGCCACCGAGGAACACGCCATAGCCCAGGACCAGCATCAGCAGCGGGCCCACGATCGAGAACATCGTGCGGTAGGCCACCACGCTGGATCGTTCCACATAGTCCTGCGACAGCTCCGCGCCCAAAGCGAGAAACGGCACATGAAAGACGGATACGGCGAACCTCATCAATAGCGACATGCTGACAAGCCACGCGAACAGACCAGGGGTCGAAAGTCCTGACGGCGGGGAGAACAACAGGCCCAGTCCGAGGGCCACCAGCGGCGCGCCGACGACCATGTACGGCGCCCGCCGCCCCCAGCGTGATCGCGTATTGTCGGAGAGCGACCCCAGCAGCGGATCGACCAGGGCGTCGATCACCAGGCTGATCGCTGTCGCGGCGCCGACCAGAGACCCCGGAAGCCCGAGGAGAGCGGTGTAATAGAAGAACAGGAAGGTGCCGAAGACGGTGCTGCTGACGCTCTCCACCAATTGGCCCGCGCCGGCGGTAGCCTTGATCCGCGCCGTCAAACGAGCATGGGGAATGTAGACTGTTACCTTATCCGGTGCAGTTGCCTTGCCCGGCGCAAGAGTGGCGATCGCGACGGCTTCCGTCATTGGGCTTCCTGGATCATGGGAGGATTGCTGGGGGTAGTTGAAGAACGGCGCAGCCATAGGGCGGCAGGGTGATCTGGCCCGAGGCGATCTCGATGTCGTCGGTCAACCGGCCCAGGACTTTGGCGCCGGGTTCGATCTCGACCGCGGCAGACCGCCCGGCCAATTCGAAGAGACACAGCAGGCGTTCGTCCGCGACATGACGCTCAAAGCCCAAAACGCCAGTGGGCATGCTCCGCGGGGCCGCGCCGCCTTCGCGCAGGGCTTTGTGATAACGTCGCAGGGCGATCATCCGGCGAATGAAGGATAAGGTGGAAGCGGGATCACTCTCCTGGCGATCCACCGCCAGAGGGCGATGGTCGGGATCCAATGGCAACCATGTGTCGGCCGACATCGAGAAGCCGGCGGAGGGGCCGTCGGCGGTCCAGGGCATCGGGGTGCGGGCGCCGTCCCGCCCCGCGCCGCCGGTGTAGGCCGCGATAGCAAATGGGTCTCTCAGCTTCTCGAATGGGACGTTCGCCTGAGGCAGACCCAGTTCCTCGCCCTGGTAGATAAAGATCGTGCCCCGAAGGCACAGCAGCACCGCCATCAGCACGTTCACATGCCGTGGATCGCCCGAGCGCGCGAGCCGGGTGGCGAGGCGTTCCACGTCATGATTGCCCAGCGACCAGGACGGCCAGCCGGTGGCATGGGACCACGCGTTCAAGGCCTCCTCAAACAGGGCGGGAGTCGCCTCGGGAGCCTGAAGCAGAAAGAAACTGTAGGCCGTGTGCAGGCGGTCGGGCGGCGTGGTGTATTCCTGTTGCCGTTCGAGCGCCGCCTCGTCGAACACCTCTCCGACCATCATCCGTGCGTCGTAACCATCCACCAGCGCGCGAAGGCGGCCAAGAAACGGCAGGGCCTCCGGGCGGGATTTGTCCCAAAGGTGATATTGGAACTGGGTTGTCGTGGCCGGCGCCGCAGCGTGGAACATGGGGGGATTGTCCCTTAGTTCCCGATCATGAAAGACGTGGTTGATAACGTCGAGGCGGAACCCGTCGACGCCCCGGTCGAGCCAGAACCGCGCCACGTCTAATATGGCGTCCTGAACTTCCGGGTTCCAATAGTTGAGGTCCGGCTGCTCGCTCAGAAAGTCGTGCAGGTAGTACTGCCGCCGGCTGGGATTCCAGGTCCACGAAGGCCCGCCGAACGTGGCCTGCCAATTGTTCGGCGGCGTTCCATCGGCTTTGGCCTCGGCCCACACGTACCAGTCGGCTTTGGCGTTGTCGCGAGAGGCGGCGCTCCGTACGAACCAGGGATGAAGGTTGGAAGTGTGCGACCAGACTTGGTCGATGATCACTTTGAGCCCGAGCGCGTGGGCTCGGGACAGGATCGCGTCAAAATCCGCCAGGTCGCCGAACAGTGGATCGACATCGCGATAGTCGCTGACGTCGTATCCGAAATCCTTCATGGGCGAGCGAAAGAATGGCGAAAGCCAGATTCCATCGACGCCGAGGCTGGCCACATAGTCCAGCTTGGCGAGCACACCCCGTAGATCGCCAACGCCGTCCCCGTTGGTGTCGAGGAAGCTGCGTGGATAGATCTGGTAGATCACCGCGCCGCGCCACCAGTCGGGCGCCATCACCTTGTCCTCATTCGTCGTCCCTCGCCCGCGGCCGGCTCGAAGTCCGACAATTGGCGAGAGCCTAGCAGCAACGACAGCGGAACCGAAAGAGGCGACCCCTTGCCTTCCTGCGCGGAATGGGTTGGACACTCCTGAAAACCACCGTCCCGAGGAAACCCACGTTCATGGATAGAGCCCTCCCCCAACCAACGCCCGAGACCCAGCACTTCTGGGACGGCTGCAAGGTCGGCGAGCTGCGCCTGCAGCGATGCGCGGCCTGTGCCCAGACCTACTTCCCGCCGCGCCCGTTCTGCCCGGCCTGCGGCTCGCGTTCGGTCGAGGTCTATGTCGCAAGCGGCAAGGGCGTGTTGTGGAGCTATGTCATCAATCACCGCCCGAGACCCGACATGGGGACCGAGCCCCATTCCATCGCCGTGGTGAAGCTGAAGGAAGGTCCGACGATGATGACCAATATCGTCGGCTGTCCCCAGACACCCGAGGCGCTCCAACTCGACATGCCGGTGGAGGTGACCTTCGAGACCTTCGGGGCCATGGCCCTTCCGCTGTTCAAGCCCGCTGGAGCCTGACCATCATGAAACCGCGTTCCATCGCCGTGGTCGGCGCCGCCGAAACCACCCGTCTGGGCAAGATTCCCGACATGTCGGTGATTGGCCTGCACGCCGACGCCGCCCTCAACGCCATGGCCGACTGTGGCCTGACCGCCAAGGACATCGACGGCGTCGCCACCGCCGGCGAGAGCCCCACCAACATCGCGCACTATCTCGGCATCACCCCGACCTGGGCCGACGGCACGCAGGTCGGTGGTTGCTCGTTCATGCTGCACGTCCGTCATGCGGCCGCGGCGATCAACGAGGGCCTGTGCAAGACGGTGCTGATCACCCACGGCGAGAGTGGGCGCTCACGCGTCGGCGGCGGGGGCGGCTTCGGACGCGCGCCCGCCAGCCTGATGGGTCAGTTCGAAATGCCCTTCGGCGTCACCTCGCCACCGACGATGTTCACCATTCCGGTGATGCGTTACCTCAAGGCTCGCGGCTACACCGAAACGGACCTCGCCATGGTCGCGGTGATCCAGCGGGAATGGGCGGCCATGAACCCGCGCGCCAGCTTCAGGACCCCGATCACGGTCGACGATGTCCTGAACTCGCCAATGATCGCCTGGCCGTTCCGGATGCTGATGTGCTGCCTGGTCACCGACGGAGGCGGCGCGCTGATCCTGACCAGCGCCGAGCGAGCCAAGGACTTCCCCACCAAGCCGGTGTACATCCTCGGCACGGGCGAGAGTGTCGAGACGCCCCTGGTCAGCCAGATGGAGGACTTCACCAGCTCCAAGGCCTTCCGCGTCTCGGGCAAGAAGGCCTTCGACGAGGCTGGGATCAGCCACGCCGATGTCGATCACCTGATGATCTATGACGCCTTCGCCCATCTGCCGCTCTATGGCCTGGAGGATCTAGGTTTCTGCAAACCGGGCGAAGCGGCGGGTTTCATCGCCGACCGCAACACCGCCCCAGGGGGCAAGCTACCGCTGAACACCAACGGCGGCGGCCTCTCGTATATGCACTCGGGCATGTACGGCATGTATGCGCTTCAGGAGAGCGTGCGTCAGATGCGCGGTATCGCGCCGGCCCAGGTTCCCGGCGCCAAGGTAGCCGTCAGCCATGGGGTCGGGGGCATGTTCGCCGCCTCGGGCACCATCATCTTCAGTAATGAAGCCTGAGCAAGGACACCCCGCTATGGTTACGATCTATGAGCATCCGCTTTCTCCCTATGCCCAGAAAGTGAAGATCGCTCTGCGCGAAAAGGGCGTAGCCTTCGAGGTAGCCCAGCCCGGTGGGCTCGGAGCCGGTGGCGCGGGCGGAGATTTCACCCGCGCCAATCCGCGGGCCGAGGTGCCCGTATTGATCGACGGCGACGTCGAGATATTCGATTCCACCATCATCCTTGAATATATCGAGGACAAATGGCCGACGCCCTCGCTTCTGCCAGCCACACCCGGCGACCGGGCCAAGGTGCGGATGATCGAAGAGGTAATGGACACCCATTTCGAGGCCATCAACTGGGGCCTGGGCGAAATCGGCTGGTTCCAACGCGCCACCGGCGACCTCGCCGAAACCCTGCTGGCCAACGCCGCCCGCCAGACCCAGGGCTACTATACTTGGCTGGAAGGTAAGCTCGGCGACGCCGCGTGGTTCAACGGCGAAACCTTTGGGTGGGGTGACCTGTCGGTAGCGCCCTATGTCGGGGCCTCGATCAGCATGGGCAATCGCCCGGCCGAAAGCTCGAAGCTAGCGGCCTGGTTCGCGCGGGCGATGGAACGCCCGGCTGTCGCCAAAACGCTGGGCGAGGCCCTCGCGTTCGACCGGGGCACGTCCAACGTTCCGGAACTGATCGCCCAAGGCCTGTTCAAACGCGAGTATCGCGACCACCGCCTAGAATGGATGATAAAGTCCGGGGGACTTGAGGTGGTGCTCAAAGGCCTGGAAGCGGGGAATATCAGGTTCACCGAGACCTTCGGCTAGTCTAGATACCTCACTGGCCAGTGGTCGGGTGGCGTCGAGGGGGGGAGTGGCTTGAATGAAGAATTTGGCAATTGGACTCGCATCAACCATGGTCATCCTAGGTGGCTGGTTGACACAAGCCATGGCAGCCACTTCGACATGTCACCTACAATTACTTGGTGAATTAGATCTGTCCGATAGCAGGGGCTCGCCAATGCTTCAGGCCCAGATCAATGGCAAGCCACTCCGCATGATCGTGGACACGGGGTCAGAGTTCACTGTTCTTTTCCGCGACGGCGCCCGCGCCCTTGGCCTATCATTGAGACCGTTGACGGACGTGGATTTTTACGGCGCGACTGGCCAATCTCACGTTATGGAAACCAATGTCTCCGAGTTGAAGGTGGCCAGTCTGGTGGCGCGCAACGTCAATCTCGCCGTTAGTGGACGCAGTGACAGCGACGGCGCACAGGGACTTCTTGGGTCGTATTTCCTCCTGCAGTCCGATGTTGAATTCGACCTTGCCGCGAAGAAACTCAGATTCTTCACTGCCAAAGGCTGCACGGGCGATCAGGTCGTCTATTGGGGTAAGGCCTATTCGGTAACGCCAATGCTTGGGTCCTCGGACGAAAAGAAGATCAGAGTCACGGTCAGGGTGAATGGAAATCCCGTTGAAGCCGAAATGGATACCGGCGCGGGCGCCTCGATCATTTCGACCACCGTCGCCGAGAGAGCTGGCGTGAAGACGACATCGGCGAGCGTGGTGGCGAACGAAGACACGCGGGGCATCGGCGGTCAGCGCATCTCAACCTATGTCGGTGTGTTTCCGAGTTTCGCTTTCGGGGACGAGGTCATCAAGAACGCCAGATTGCGGATCGCCGACATTTTTTCGGCGAACAAGGAGATTCGCGTAGGGTCCCATCTTCCCATCGCCGTGGGAAACCAACCCGAAATGCTGCTCGGCGCAGATTTCTTTCGATCACACCGCATCTACGTCGCCATGAGTCAAAGGAAGGTCTATATTTCCTACGTCGGCGGACCGGTGTTTCAGGCGCCTCCGTCGGCTACCCCGTCACCGGGCAAATAGCCGCCACCCAATCGTCGAAACCAGATTCAACGACGAAACCTTCGGATGGCACGATCCGTCCGTCGCGTCCTATGTCGACGCCTCGAGCAGCATGAGTCGCCCTACGGCCTATCAAACACGCATATCACGACCACCAACTGGGATAGATGAGTAGGTCGGGTGGAGCTGAGGTGGTGGTGAACGATCCGAAAGTGGGAATATCCGATTTACCGAGTGGTTCTCGTAACGTAGGTCCCCCGGTGCGCGTGGGATGGGTGGGCGCGATCGGAGGTCGGCATGGCCGATAGGGTTGCATCATGGGGACCGCTCGCCTTGGTCTTCATGGCCTTTCACGGACCGGCGAACGCCGCGACCGTCTGCCACCTTCAACAGTTCGGCGAAATGACCGTGAAGTCGATCGGCCCGGACCTGGCCGTGGAAGCGCAGGTCAACGGCCGTCCAATCTGGATGATCCTCGACACCGGCTCCGAAGCGACACTACTGTTTCGTGGCGCCGCCGAAGCCCTGGGCCTGAGATGGTCGTCCGACGGTGGGGGTACGGTCTATGGTGTCGGTGGCTCGACACCTTTGGGGAAAGCCAGGATCAAGGACTTCCGCGTCGCCGGCATCACCGTCCGTGATTTCGACCTTTTCGTCGCCGGCCGGCTGGCCACGCCGGCCGCACAAGGTCTGCTGGGCGGGAATTTTCTTCTGCAGGCGGACATGGAATTCGATATCCCGGGTGGAAAAGTAAGGTTCTTCAAGCCCAAGAACTGCTCAGGCGAACAGGTCGTCTATTGGGGCGGCTCTTATTCCGTGGCGCCCATGCTGGCCTCTTTATCGGACAAAGTGATCAGTGTGCGGGTGATGGTGAACGGAAAACCGCTGCGCGCTGAGATGGACAGTGGCGCAAGCGTCTCCACGATCACTTCTGATGCGGCGCGAAGGCTCAACGTAAGAGTTTCTTCCCCAGAAGCGCCACCGGGGGACGGGATGCTTGGCGTAGCCGGCGAATCGATAGCGACCCACGTCAAGGTATTTCCAACCTTCAGTTTCGGCGATGAGACAATCAAGAACGCCAAAATAGAGATCGCGGACCTGTTTTCGGGGGACGCCGAAATTCACCTGGGATCAAACATCCCCCAGGCGTTGGACGACCTACCTGAAATGCTGCTTGGCGCCGATTTCTTTCGATCACACCGCATCTACGTCGCCATGAGTCAAAAGAAGGTTTACGTCAGCTACGTAGGCGGCCCGGTCTTTCAAGCATCCCCGCCGCTCGCTAAATAATAATCAACAGCAGTGAGCGATCCGCGCGCGCCGACAACCAGCCGGGCCACGTCTCCACAACCGGCCACGTGGTGCTTGAAAAAGCCTTCGACCAGCTAGGCCACGGGCTCAAACAATCGCGTGCGCGGGCCTGTTTGCCCGCAATATCGCCTCATATTCCGCCAGATATGGAACGCCCACGACCATCCAAGCAGGGCGAACCAGGGAGTTGGGCGCTTAGCTATCCACCCGCAGGTTGGTCGCCGAGGTCTTGCCGGTGCGGCGGTCCGATTCCAGGTCGTAGGATACCGCTTGGCCGTCCGCGAGGCGGGAGAGGCCGGCCTTTTCCACGTCCGAAATGTGGACGAACACATCGGCGCCGCCGTCGCTGGGTTGGATGAAGCCGAAGCCCTTGGTGGTGTTGAACCACTTGACCACGCCCGACCCGGCGCCGGCCGGATCACGTGAACCGCCGCCACCACCACCGCCGCCTGGACTCGGTCGACGCTGGAACGAGTCCCGATCGCCCCCGCCGCCACCGCCGCCGCCAAAGCTACGCGGCGCTCCGCCACCAGAGCCACCAGCGCGAGGGGCGCGGGGCGCGGGACCCGACGAGCCCGTAACCTGAAGATCGACCGCGGCGAGCTTTCCGGAACGGCGATCCTGTTCGAGTTCGAAGTTGACCTGATCGCCTTCATTGAGGCTACCGAGGCCGGATCGCTCTAGCGCCGAGATGTGTACGAAGACGTCGTTGCCGCCGTCGTCTGGCGCAATAAAGCCGAAGCCTTTGGCGCCGTTGAAGAATTTGACTGTGCCACGCGGCATGAGACCGTTCCGAACCTGTTGATAAAAGCGGATTTAGCTGGCGTTTTCGCGTCTGACCAGCGGTTAAGCTGAAATAGGGCGAGCTTTGTCGATTTTCCGTCCATCAAACGCCCTTTGCGGGGCTCGGAAGGATCGTCGAACAAAGTCGCGGCGTGGCCCATGCGCCTAGAGAACAACGGCCAAGACACCCCTCCAACCCCATCGACCAACGCGAATTATCACTATAACGCGTTGTTTCATGCTCGACCAGTTCGACGATCGTGTCGACCCCATCTTCGTGCCGATCGACCGCGACCGGCTGATCGCGGCGCTGAGGCCCCTCCTCGGCGCGGACGGCCTCGTGACCCAGGTCGAAGGCATGCGGGTCTATGAGACCGACGGCCTGGCCGCCTATCGCGGCATGCCGGCGGTTGTGGCGCTGCCCCGCGACGCCGGTCAGGTTCGGGCGGTGCTGATGGCCTGCGCCGACCTGGGCGTCGCCGTGGTGGCCAGGGGAGCGGGCACCGGCCTGTCGGGCGGCGCCCTGCCATCGCCTGGCTGCGTGCTGCTCAGTCTCTCGCGGATGAGCCGCATCCTTGCGATCGATCCCGAGGCGCGGACCGCGCGCGTTCAGCCCGGCGTCCGTAATCTGGCCATTTCCGACGCGGTCGCGCAATTCGGACTGTTTTATGCCCCCGATCCGTCATCCCAGCTGGCCTGCAGCATCGGCGGCAATGTGGCGGAGAACGCCGGCGGGGTTCACTGTCTGAAATACGGTCTGACCGTCCACAATATCCAGAAACTCGACATCGTCACCATCGACGGTGAGGCGCTGACCCTTGGGGGCGACGCGTTCGATACGCCAGGCTTCGATCTCACCGCGCTCTTGACCGGGTCCGAGGGCCTGCTGGCGGTGGTCACCGAGATTACCGTGCGCCTGCTGCCCACGCCGACCCATGCCCAGGTGATGCTGGCCGCCTTCGCCGATGTCCGGCACGCGGGCGAGGCCGTGGCCGCGATCATTGCCGCCGGGATCATTCCGGCCGGGCTGGAGATGATGGACCGCCTGGCCCTCGGCGCGGCCGAGGCGCACACTCACGCCGGCTACCCGACCGACGCCGCGGCGATCCTGCTGTGCGAGTTGGACGGGGCCGACGGCGATGTCGGCGCCGAACTGGCCAGGGTGGCGGCGGTCTGCGAAGCGTCGGGCGCGACGCAGGTCAGGCTGGCGCGGGACGAGGATCAACGAAAGTTGTTCTGGGCTGGCCGCAAAGGCGCCTTTCCAGCCATGGGGCGCCTTGCGCCTGACTACTATTGTATCGATGGCACCATTCCCCGGCGACGTTTGCCGGACGTACTCGAAGCCATCGAGCGGCTGTCGGGCGAGCACGGGCTGGCGGTGGCCAATGTGTTCCATGCCGGCGATGGCAACCTGCACCCGTTGATCCTTTACGACGCCAATCGAGACGGCGAGATCGAACGCGCCGAAGCCTTGGGGGGCGCCATCCTTGAACTCTGCGTGGCCATGGGCGGCACGATCACCGGCGA